>NZ_JBTUOC010000057.1:0-23982 GCF_058345725.1 Simiduia sp.
ATTTACGGCACTTCCGCCATCCATGGCGAACGCCCAATGCTATGCATTGGGCCGGGCCGGCGACAGCCGGTCGTCAAGCTTCTAAATTAAAACGCCCTGTAGGTAATCACTCGCCCGTGGCCCAGGCCACCCTCTCTGTCAAAGCGTGACATTCACCTTGTCCCTGGGCTCGGCCTTCGGCCAGCTAACGCTGCGCTAATCGGCTCCTGGCCGATTAGTCCTGCAGGGCGTTTTTCTTTGTCTGGTAGAAAGGTGGGCGATGTCCTACCCTCGCATGGCCGTTCATGCGCTTACCGTCTAGCGGCACCGAGGTCCTTGCGCTCACGGCATTCGTGCATACCGTCAAGCGGCACCGAGGTCCATGCACATCAAAGCCCCTCTCTCTCCTTGTGGGCAGTTCTCAAACGTCGTGCCCTTCACTACACCGCACATCCCCGTGCATTGGGCCGCTTGCGCGGTCCGGCCGCCAAGCATAGCTTGCCGGCGCTCCTCAGCGCAGATTACCGCGTAGCCTAAGCGCGCTATATCGCTCCTGGGCCGCCCCCTAATCCAATCCGCTTATGTGGCCAAGGACGTACTCGAGTATGACGGTGGGTGTCATAGCGTGTCGCAATCTAAGCTATAGTGATAAGTAGCTTCATATAATATTTTGCGCAATATAAATTGTGAGCCACTCAAAAAAGGAGAAACACATGTCAGATTTTTATACGTTCACGGCAAAGACATTGGCCGGTGAGGACCAATCCCTTGCAGATTTGAAGGGCAAGGTGGTTTTGGTGGTGAACACTGCCAGCAAGTGCGGCTTTACCCCGCAATACAAAGGGCTGGAGGCGTTGTACCAATCCTACAAAGATAAAGGCCTGGAGATTCTCGGTTTTCCCTGCAATCAGTTTGGCAAGCAGGAGCCAGGCGATAGTGCAGAAATCAGTGAGTTTTGCGAATTGAACTTTGGTGTCACGTTTCCGCTGTATGAAAAAGTGGATGTGAATGGTGACTCTGCACACCCACTTTTCAACTGGTTAAAAGGTTCTGCGCCCGGCGTGTTTGGTACCGAGGCGATCAAATGGAACTTTACCAAGTTTTTGGTGGGGCGCGATGGCAAAGTAATCAAACGCTTTGCGCCCAAGGATAAGCCCGAAGCCATGGCAAGTGCTATTGAAGCGGCGCTAGGCTAATGGTTGATGAACAAGATGCACTGCTGGTCCAACTGGATCGGCAGCTCTGTTTCAAACTTTACGCGGCCAGTCGTTTGATGATCAAAGCGTACCGGCCGCTGTTGGAAGAGCTGGGTATTACCTACCCACAGTATCTGGTGTTAATGGTGCTGTGGGAACACAAGGACGCGCTTACAATTGGCGAACTGGGCGAAAAGCTATTGCTCGATACAGGGACGCTAACGCCATTGCTTAAGCGGATGTCGGCACAGGGGTTGGTCGAGCGTCGCAGAGGCGAAGCCGATGAGCGACAAGTGTGGGTAACGGTTACGTCTAAAGGGGAGGCACTGCAGTGTCATGCGATAGACTGGGTAAAGGCCTCTGCGGGCAAGTTAAACCAGGGCGGGCTGGATACGGGGTTGTTGGCACAGCAGCTGCGGGTTTTGTTAGAGTTGATAAAATAGGATGGTCGTTCCAAATATCGCGGAATTATTGGTACTGGTTGGTTGCCATGGTGTAAATATGAACTTAAATTAGGCTATTTGTCCTAATGGGCTTGTTGACGCGCATCAGTCACCCTAGAATAAGGGCATTCTTGAATGGAGCCGAACCCGTGCGCCCCGCATTGAAAAATCTACTACGACTTACCTCCCTACTCGCCGCTCATTAAGTTAGCCGCGAGTTGTCCGTTTTTGGCGTCCAGCGCCGTATTTCGATTTACACCCCATTGATATCACAGACAAGGAAACACCATGAGCAGCGATCGCTTGATCATTTTTGATACGACCTTGCGCGACGGCGAGCAGAGCCCTGGCGCGTCTATGACAAAGGCTGAAAAAATCCGTATCGCCAAAATGCTAGAAATGCTCAAGGTCGATGTGATTGAGGCGGGTTTTGCGATAGCGAGCCCGGGCGATTTTGACTCTGTTAAGGCGGTGGCCGAAACCATCAAAGACGCTACCGTGTGCAGCCTGGCGCGCGCTGTGGATGCCGATATCGATCGCGCCGGCGAAGCTTTAGCGACTGCCGCCAGTGGTCGCATCCACACCTTTATCGCCACCTCGCCCATTCACATGAAGTACAAGTTGCAAATGCAGCCAGAACAGGTGATCGAGCGGGCGGTGCACGCCGTGAAACGGGCGCGCAATTTGGTGGGCGATGTGGAGTTCTCGCTGGAAGACGCCAGTCGGTCAGAGTTTGAGTTTATGTGCCGAATCATCGAGTCGGTGATTGATGCCGGTGCATCGACTATCAACCTGCCGGATACCGTGGGCTATGGCGAGCCACAGGAATTCGGCGAGATGTTCAGCCGCTTGATTGCCGCTGTGCCCAATGCCCACAAGGCGATTTTTTCGGCCCATTGTCACAACGACTTGGGCTTGGCCGTGGCTAACTCCCTGAGTGCCGTGCGCCACGGTGCGCGCCAGGTGGAGTGCACCATTAATGGTTTGGGCGAGCGGGCAGGCAATGCGTCGCTTGAAGAAATTGTGATGGCAATCCGAACCCGTAAAGACATTATGGGTGTTGATACCCGCATTGATGCCACTCACATAGTGCCCACCTCGCGCTTGGTGGCCAGTGTTACTGGTTTTCCGGTGCAGCCCAATAAGGCCATTGTGGGCGCCAATGCCTTTGCCCAGGAGTCGGGTATCCACCAGGATGGCATGCTCAAGCATCGAGAGACCTATGAAATCATGCGCGCCGAAGACGTGGGTTGGAATTCCAACAAATTGGTGCTTGGCAAACACTCCGGGCGTGCTGCCGTTAAGTCGCGTTTTGATGCTTTGGGAATCAGCTTTGAAACTCAGACCGCCTTTGATGAAGCCTTTACACGCTTTAAAATTCTGGCCGATAAAAAGCACGAAATTTTTGATGAAGATTTGCAATCGCTGGTGTTGGCCGCGCGCGACGATGCCCCCAAGCGCTATGTGTTTGATGCGCTCGACGTGGTGTGTAAAACCGGCGTGGTGCCCAGCGCCCAAGTAACCCTGCACGTCAACGGTGAAGAAGTACAGGCGCGGGCCGAGGGCAGCGGTGCGGTGGATGCAACGTTTAAAGCTATTGAGTCTATTGCACACAGCGACACTGAACTGAAGCTCTACTCGGTGAACGCCATTACCCAAGGCACCGAATCGCAAGGTGAAGTGACTGTCCGGCTGGCGCGTGGCGGCGCGATTGTTAACGGTACCGGCGCCGATGTGGATATTGTGATTGCCTCTGCTAAAGCGTATGTGGATGCGTTAAACTTGCTGGCCGACGACAAACACAAAGCCCACCCTCAGCGAGAGGGCGTATAACCGACCCGAGTACTCCATGCACGAGCAGGCCCGACAACACTATTTGGACGCCATGGGCATCCAAACCTATATGCCCCGATTAGTGTTGCCGGCCGCTCCGGTACCGCGCCAGTGCGATTTAAGTGGTCTGGTGTCTGCGAGCACACCGCAGGCGCAGCAGGGGCCACTGGCGACCAAAAGCTTGGCGGCTACAGACTCAGCTCCAAGCGACACCCAAACACCTCAATCGGTCGAAGCACTCCTGGCGAGCATGGGCGCAGCCCCAAGTGTGGCAGTTGCCCCGGCTAAAAAATCGGTAAAAGCCGTGGCCCCATTGGCGGCCAGTGTCAGCTTTTCCGTCTCGTTGTGGCAATTTGCGGGCATTACCGTGATTGCCGATCGCCATCCCGAGCAAGCGTTACCGGTTAACCTACTGCTTAAAAATATTCTGGTGGCATTGGGGCGCACGCAGGATGCGACCGACAACCCCGAGGTCATTCGCTGGCCCTTAGAGGGCGTACCTGCGGCGCAAGCGGGGCCGGCAGCGGCCTACTTTTATTCATTGTTGCTGGCGCGACGGTTACCGGCACAAACTACTACGCTGCTGTGCTTTGGCGAGGTGATAGGTGCGCAACTGGCGGGCCAAGCAATCGCCAACTACCAAACCACCACACTTGCGCTGTCTGAACAGGACAGCATGCCCATGATTGCGCTACCGGGTCTGGACGCCATCCTCACCGATCCACAGCTGAAAGCGCCCGTCTGGTCTGCCATTGCCCAGCTGCGCCAGCCGTAGTTTGTTGCCGTGGCCACACCCCTAGCACCCTTGCAATTACTCTATCCCGCCGACATCGATCGGGTGATGGCCATTGAAACTGTGGCGCACTCGCACCCGTGGAAACGTAAAAATATGGACGACAGCTTGGCCGGCCACCATCGCTGTGTGGGGTATGTGGAGCAAGATCAGTTGCGCGGCTTTTACATCGCCTCAGCCGCCGGTGGCGATGCGGAACTGCTGGATATTGCCGTGCATCCCGCGAGCCGCGGCCGTGGTATTGCCGATGCATTGATGGAAGATTTGTTGGCTTGGGCCACACCCAAAGCCGAGACACTGTTTTTGGAGGTGCGCATGAGCAATCGGCGCGCTCAGGGTTTATACCAGCGGCACGACTTTATCGAAGTGGGCGAGCGCCCCAATTACTACCCCACCTCCAATGGCAAAGAACACGCCCTGATTATGGCGCGCTACCTGCGCTAGCCGATCGACCTTCGTTTTCACTTATTGATTGACAGGGCGCTTGGCCAGTTTTCGCTGCAGGGTGCGGCGGTGCATATTCAAGGCTCTTGCGGTGGCGGAAATATTGCCCTGATTTTCATGCAGCACGCGCTGAATGTGTTCCCACTCCAGCCGGTCCACCGAGGGCGGCTGACTGGCCTCGGGCAATTCGTCGTTGGCGCTGAATGCCCGCAAAATATCGTCGGCACTGGCGGGTTTTGGCAGGTAGTTAGTGGCGCCTTGTTTTATAGCTTCAATGGCGGTCACGATACTGGCGTAACCGGTGAGCATGAGTACTTCGCAGTCGGGTTGGTGCTGTCGCAGTAGCGCGATGGCCTGCAGCCCATTGTCGTCGCCAATTTTAAGATCCACCACCGCGCGATCAAAGGTGGTTATTTGCACCTGCTCATTTAGCTGCTGCAGTGAGTGGCAGAGTGTTGTCGCCATGCCGCGGCGTCCAAAGGCGCGGCTGAGCGTGGTGCAAAATACTTCGTCGTCATCGAGAATCAGGTAGTGCATGGTTCACACGGCCCCGTACAAGGGCAACAAAATGCGCATGATTTTTCCGCCCGCCTGTTCAATCATTTGGAGTTCGCCACCGTGCCGCTCGACGGTACTGTTCGATAAAAATAAGCCCAGGCCCATGCCCAATGGGCGCTCGCTATTAAACGGTTCACCCCACGCCGACACCACGGATTCGGGCAGCGCGGGCCCGGAATCCTGAATGTCGATCCACATCTGGTCACCTTGAGTGTGCGCCGTGAGTTGCACCGTGTGCTGCGTGTATTGCACGGCGTTGTGCAGCAGGTTTACCAAGGATTGGGCCAGCGTGGGGTCTAGCGACAACTGCGCGCTATCGGGTAGGGCACTTACGTCGTGCGATAGCTGCGCATTGGGATTGATCAGCGACCACTGGGCAAGCGTTTGCTGTAGCCACTGCTTGGCGTTCACCACTTCGGGCTCTAATTTTAATCCCGAGCGCGCCTGATCGCGCAAGCGCGCGAGCGCCGCCTGACACAGGTCGATTTGCTGGTTGATCACTTGAACGTCGGCCCTTAGCGACTCGGGTATATTGGCTTGGCTCAGCTCTTGCGCGGCAATTTTAATGCTGCTGAGCGGTGTGCCAAGCTCGTGAGCCGTGCCGGCTGTCAGTGTGGCGATGGTGGTGAGTTGCTCTGCGTGCAACACTTGCTCGCGTTGTGCTTGCGACAGTTTTTGGCTGGCGCGTAGTTGACTGGCAATGCGCGATACGAAGGCGGCAATAATACCCGCGCTCAGAATAAAGTTGAGCCACATACCGTAAATATGCAACGAGGTGGCTCCGTGGCCTGCGTGATGGCCGGCATTGGGTGTCAGGCTATCCACCGGAATAAAAAAACTGAGGAGCCACCAGTAGCTGAGCGTCGCGAGCGCGGCGGTGAGCAAAGTTAACGGCAGCGGCAGTGTCATGGCTGCAATACAGATGGGTACCAGCAAATAGCTCACGAAAGGGTTGGTGGCGCCCCCGGTAAAGTACAACAGCAAGCTGAGGCCCGCGATGTCTACACACAATTGCGCCAATAGTTCAGACCGCCGCAGCTGTTGCGTGCGGCGCAGACGCCAATGAGTGATACCGTTTAATACCACAAATCCGCCCAACAGCCACAGAAGAGTGGGGTAAGCCAGGCTCAAGTGCAATTGGCTATGGGCCAGCAGCAGGCAAACAGCCACCACGGCCAAAAAGCACCAGCGCAACAATACCAAGGTCAGTAAATTGCGGTGAATGCTGGCCAGCTGTAAGTCATGGGATGCGGTATTCATTGGCCGCATTATACGGTGTGAATTACGCCAATGCCGCCGGTGGTAGCGCTGCTGCGACAATTGGCCGCAGGCGTTCCGTGGCTCTGGTGTCACTGGTGTATACTCCTGCCCCTTGTTGGTATTGTTTAACACAAGGTTCGTACGCCACCCATGAATGCAGCCAAGGCTCCCACGTTAACTGAAGGCCCTGTGGGCGGGCACCTGCGCGAGATGGCCATGCCCATGGTATGGGGGTTATTGGCGACTATGTCGTTTAATGCCGTCGATACCTTGTTTGTGGCGCAGCTGGGTCATGAACCGCTGGCGGCCATGAGCTTTACCTTTCCCGTCGTGATGGTGCTCACCAGCATTGCCATTGGGCTGGGCGCCGGCACGTCGTCGGCGGTGGCGCGCGCCATTGGCGCCAACAACCACCATCTGGCACAGCGCATGGCCACCGATGCCATGACACTCACAGCCTTGATCAGCGTGGTGATGTGCGGCATTGGGCTGCTGACCATTAATCCGCTGTTTACGCTCTTGGGTGCCGAGCCCGCGCTCTTGCCCTTGATTCATGACTACATGTGGATTTGGTATTTCAGCGCGCCCTGCTTGATGGCGCCAATGGTGGGCCTGGCGTCTTTGCGGGCCATGGGCTTGGCGCGTATTCAGGGCACGCTGATGATGGCCGCGGCGCTATTGAATTTAATTCTCGATCCGCTGCTGATCTTTGGCTTGTTTGGCTTTCCTCGTTTGGAGCTGGAGGGCGCTGCCCTGGCCACGCTGATTACCCGCGCCTTAAGTCTGGTGGCAGTGATCTACATTTTGCACAAACAGTTGGGCATGCTGGTGAATCCCTTTGCCAGGCTGCAGGTGGTTTGGCGTAGCTGGCGCGCAATTTTGCACGTGGGTGTGCCGGCCATGGTCAATAACATCATCATCCCCCTGGCCAGCGGTGTGGTCGTCTATTTGGTGGCCAGCTACGGCACGGTGGCGGTGGCGGGCCTGGGTATTGCGATGCGCATCGAGCCCATTGCCTTAATCGTATTTTATGCGTTGTCGGGTGTCGTGGGGCCTTTCTGCGGCCAAAATTTGGGCGCAGGCAAAATGCAGCGCTTGGATGAAACCCTGCAGGTAATGACCAAATTTTGCCTGCTGTTTGGCGTCTTGCTCGCGGGTATTTTGTGGGTGGCCGGCGAGCTGCTAATTCGCATGTTTGCCGATACCGATGAAGTGGTGGCCGTGGCGCGCAGCTACCTGATGATAGTGCCGTTAAGCTACGGTGCCTACGGGCTTGTGATGTCGGTGAATGCAGCCTTTAACGGTATTGGACAGCCTATGCCGGGCGTGGCCATTTCATTTTTACGGGTGTTGGGTTTGTACCTGCCTTTGGCTTGGTTGCTGCAATGGCAGTGGGGGTTGACGGGGCTATTTGTGGCAACTGCCCTGTGCAATGCACTGGTTGGGTTGATTGCCTGGGGTTGGCTACGGCGCCGGTTCTCACACATGGATGCGTTGCCGGCAACCTAAACCAAAAATGGCCCGGCACAGCGCCGGGCGGCTGGTGTTAAATGGCCGACACGCCGCCATCCACGGCAATGGCTTGCCCTGTCATGTAGGTGTTAAAGGGCGACAGTAACATCACCATCACGTTGACAATTTCCTCGGGCTCGGCAATGCGCCGCATGGGCGCGCCACGGCTAAGGGCATCTTTGGCCTGTTCCAAATTACCGGCCAGCGTTACCAGATCCGATTCGGTGACCATGGGCGTCGCGGTGAAAAACGGGCAGATGGCGTTCACGCGGATGTTATCTTTAGCCACCTCCACCGCCGCTGTTTTGGTTAAGCCAATCACCGCGTGTTTCGCCGCGCTGTAGGCTGCACCGCGCGGTGTGCCTCCTAGGCCGGCCATCGACGACACGTTTAAAATCACGCCTTGTTTTTGTTTGCGCATGGCCGTGATTTGGTGCCGCAGACCGTACTGCACACCCATGACATTCACTTGCCATTGTTTCTCAAAAGTTTCGTTGCTGAGCGTTTCCAGTGGCGCCAGCGTATGTGCAATGCCGGCGTTATTGACTGCAATGTCGAGTTGGCCAAATTGATCCACGGCGCTGTCTACCAGTGCTTTGCAATGCTTTTCGTTGGCCACATCGCATGGTTGCGCGATAACTTTGGTGCCCTTGGCTTTCAAATCGCTGGCCAACGCCATTAGGGGTTCGGTTTGAATATCGCCCAATACCAGCTGTGCGCCGCGCTGTGCCAGTTCGGTGGCCAGCAGGGCGCCGAAGCCCTGGGCCGCGCCGGTAATCAGCACGGTTTTACCGGTAAAGTCTAATAATTTATCCATGGGAATTCCTTAGGCGTTCATGCCGCCATCGACCACAATGCATTGGCCAGTGGTATAGCTACTGGCATCGGAAACTAAATAAAGTACGGCGCCGGTCATCTCGTCGGGCTCGGCGTGGCGTTTCATAGGAATACTGGCAATGGCCTGCTGGTAGATGCCGTCGTTGGTAAACAGTGCGCCTGCAAATTTGGTTTTGGTAAAGCCGGGGAGCAGTGCATTGCAGCGAATATTGTACTCGGCGCACTCCTTGGCAAAGGCCTGCGTCATGTTAACCACGGCCGCCTTGGTGATGGAATAAATACCCTGCATCGGGCCCGGATGCAAGGCGTTCACCGAGGCGGTATTCACAATGGCGCCGCCGCCGTTGTCGCGCATTAGCTTGCCCGCTTCTACCGACATAAAAAAGTAGCCGCGAATATTAACATCGACCGTTTTCTGAAAGGCGCCCAGGTCGGTATCGAGTATGTGTCCGAAATAGGGATTTGCCGCGCCGTTGTTCACAAGAATATCGAGTTTGCCCTGGTGCTTTTCGCGCAGGAACGCAAAGGTAGCGCTGATGCTTTCCATATTGCCCACGTGGCAGGCCCAGGCTTCGGCGCTGCCGCCGGCGGCGCGAATTTCGTCGGCCACGGCTTGGCAGTCATCAATTTTACGGCTGGAGACAATCACATGGGCGCCGTAGCTGGCCAATGTTTTTGCAATCGCAGCGCCAATACCGCGGCTGGCGCCACTCACCAGCGCCAATTTACCTGTGAGATCAAATAAATTCTGTGTCATTGTAACTCTCGCTCATCGGTGTTGTATTAAGGGGCTAGAATAACCTTACCCATAACCTGACGGTTCATAACTTTGTTCAGGGCGTCTTTTACGTCTGCAAGTGGAAATACCTGGTCAACCTTAACTTTCACTTTGCCGGCCAGGTACCACTGCAGTAATTCCTGCATATTTTGAGCAAAATCCTGCGGCTGTTTTTGGGTGAAGGTACCCCAGAATACGCCCACCAAACTAAAGCCTTTTACCAGTGCCAGATTTACCGCCAACTCGGGAATTTTGCCGCTGGCAAAACCTACCACTAACAGGCGGCCGTTCCAGGCCATGTTGCGCGCGCAGGCGTCAAAGGTGTCGCCACCCACGCACTCGTACACCACGTCGACACCTTTGCCGTCGGTTAAGCTTTTCAGTGTGCCTTTCAAATCTTGTTCGGCGTAGTTGATAAGCACATCCGCGCCGTTGGCTTGGGCGGTGGCCAGTTTTTCTGGTGTCGAACAGGCAGCAATCACGCGCGCGCCCATGGCTTTGCCAATTTGTACGGCGGCAAGCCCAGTGCCACCGGCGGCGCCGGTGACCAACAGCGTTTCGCCTGGCTGTAATTGCGCCCGCTGTTTCAGTGCGTGGTGCGCCGTTGCGTGAGCGGTGATTAAGCCGGCGGCTTCGTTAAAGGGAATCGCATCGGGTAGTGGCAGCACTTGGCGGGCATCGATGGCCATTTGCTCTGCATAGCAGTTGAGTAAATTACAGCAGAAAACGCGCTGGCCAACCTGTAAGTGATCCACCCCGGGCCCCACCGCAGACACAATGCCGGCGGCTTCGGTGCCGGGTATAAACGGCGTGGGCGGTTTCATTTGGTACAGGCCCTGCACCAATAGACCATCGGGAAAATTGACACCGGCGGCTTTTATATCAATAACTACTTGGCCTGGGCCGGCAGTTGGGCTGGGTAATTCGGCGAGCGCTAAATCCTCTAGCGGGCCAAAGGCGTTGCATTGTATGGCTTTCATTGCGGCTCTCTCGGCAAACATTATTCGTTTAGGCTGCGCATGGCGAACTGCGCCAGGGGTTCAACCATGGCGCCCACGGCGGCGGCTTTTTTATTGCTGGCGTTGCCCTGGCTGGCGCGCTTGGCTACGCCCTGGGCAATGGCTGCCAGGCGGAAAAAACTAAAGGCCAGATAAAATTGCCAGTGCGCAATACCGTCTAGCCCCATGCGCTCGCAATAGCGCGCCACATAGTCTTGCTCGCTGGGAATGCCAAGCGCGCGGGCATCCACGCCCAATAAGCCCGACATGCTTGTGCGATCGGTGCTGTAGGGCAAACGCAATTGCATGCACTGGTAGGCGAGGTCAGCCAGCGGGTGGCCCAGCGTGGACAGCTCCCAGTCCAGCACGGCAATAATGCGACCGTGGTCGGGGCTAAACATCAGGTTGTCTAATCGAAAATCACCGTGCACCAGTGCTACGCGGCCGTCGTCGGCGGGCATGGCCTGGGGCAGGGCGCTGATGAGTTCGTGCATTAACGGAATGGGGGTGAGTTCAGAGGCCGCGTACTGCGCGCTCCAACGCTCCAATTGACGAGCAAAATAATTGCCGGGCTTGCCGTAGTCGGCCAGGCCCACCGCATTGATGTCGACGCTGTGCAGTACGGCTAGCACGCGGTTCATTTCGTCGTACATGGCGGCGCGCTCGGCATTGCTGCTCGCCTCGGGCAGAGCAGCGCCCCAATAAACGTGACCCGCGCAAAACTCCATCACGTAAAATAAAGAGCCAATAATGTCTGGGTCTTCACATAGGTGATACACCTTGGCTACCGGAACGTCCGAACCGGCCAGCGCCGCCAGCACCCGGAACTCGCGGTCTACGGCGTGGGCCGACTTTAACAGCTTGCCCGGCGGCTGCCGGCGCAGCACGTACACACCCGATGGCGTTGTCAATTTAAAGGTGGGGTTTGACTGTCCACCGCTGAATTTCTCCGCCTGGATGGGTCCCTTAAAACCGTCGATATGGGCGCTCAGGTATTGGCTGAGCGCGGGCAAATTTAATTGCGCAACGGGATCTGACGTGGAGTGACTCATGCGATTACCCTTGTATTGATTCGGCGCTTAATGGGCGTGGCGCTTGGCAAGATTGCGGCCCAGTTGCATCATGTGCACCTGGTCTGGCCCGTCGGCCAAGCGCAGGGTGCGTTGTGCGGCAAACATGTGGGCGAGGAAGGTGTCTTGGCTGACGCCCAGAGCGCCGTGAATCTGAATGGCGCGATCGATGACGGTCAGCGCCATCTTGGGCGCCACAATTTTTATCATGCCAATTAAATCTTGGGCCTCTTTATTGCCCTGCTCATCCATCTTGGCCGCCGCTTTTAGCGTGAGCAATCGCGCCTGTTCAATTTCGCAAGCAGAGCGCGCAATGTCTTCGCGCACCGATTGCTGTTTAATCATGGGCTGGCCAAATACGATGCGTTCATTGGCGCGTCGGCACATTAATTCGAGCGCGCGCTGGGCGGCGCCCACCGACCGCATGCAGTGGTGGATGCGGCCTGGGCCCAGTCGGCCCTGTGCAATTTCAAACCCGCGCCCCTCGCCCAGTATCAGGTTTTCTTTTGGTACACGCACATTCTCGAAGGTCACTTCTGCATGGCCCTCGGGCGCGTCTGTGTAGCCGAACACTTTCATGGGGCGCACCACGGTAACGCCCGGCGTATTCATGGGCACCAATATTTGCGATTGCTGCAGGTGGCGGTTGGGATTGTCGGGATCGGTTTTTCCCATCACGATCATAATTTCGCATTGCTTGCGGCAGGCGCCGGAAATATAAAATTTGCGGCCATTGATAACATAGTGGTCGCCGTCGCGCTCGATGCGGGTGGCGATATTGGTGGCATCGCTGGAGGCTACCTCCGGCTCGGTCATGGCAAAGGCCGAGCGAATTTCGCCGGCCAGCAAGGGTTCTAGCCATTGTTTTTTCTGTGCGTCGCTACCGTATTTGGCCAGCACTTCCATATTGCCGGTATCTGGCGCGGCGCAGTTAAACACTTCGGGGGCCCACACCACCTTGCCCATTTGTTCGGCCAGCGGTGCGTACTCTAAATTCGTGAGCCCGCCACTGTACTGGCCGTAGCTCAGCGGCAAGAACAAATTCCACAAGCCCTGCGCGCGCGCCTTGGCTTTTAGCGAAGCCATCAACGGCGGTGTGTTCCACGGATCGGCGGCCACTTCGGCCTCGAGCTGGGCTTCGTTGGGGTAGATGTGTGCATCCATGAACGCAGTGAGTTCTTGCAGCAGTTGTTGTACTTTGGCTGAGTATTCGAATTGCATAGTGCCCTCGTTACGAGTAAGTGATGGCTGCTGCGCCCTCTGGCGTGTCCAGATGCGTCAGGTTGTTAAAGCTGTGTAGATGCATATTGTCGGCGTTGTAAAAGCAACGACTGAGGCCGGTGTTGGCGGTTTGTAAATTCAAAGACACCATGGTGGCCGCGGGCGCCTGCAGAATGTGCCGCAGGGCCATGGCAATGGCGCCGCCCGAGCTGACGATCAACACGCGGCTTTTGCCGGGCTGTTGTTGCACTTGCTGCAGCGCCGCTTGCACGCGATGTTCAAAGGCGGCCCAGGTTTCCGGCAGTGTCGCTTCGGGCAGTTCGCCCGCCGCCCAAGCCAGTAAGCTTTGTTTCAACAGGGCGTAAAACGCACGCCTGGGGGCATCGGCCGGCGGGCGCAGTGCAGGGTGTTGTGCGAGGTAGGTGTGAATCAGCTGCTCGAAATCAAATTCGTTCCAGCCTGCGACTGGCTCGGCCGGCAGGTCGCTGTCCATGCCGGCGGCAATTCCGGCCAGCGTTTGCTTGTGGCGCGCCATGTGCCCGGTAAACACCTGATCAAAAGTGATGCCGCGCGCTTTGAAGTAGCGGCCCAGCAGGCGGCTTTGGGTATCGCCCAAAGGCGAGAGCTGATCGTAATTGGCCTGGCCGTAGGAGGCCTGGCCGTGGCGTACCAGGTAGAGCTCAGACATGTGAACCTTCTGCCGGTGTGCATTCAATGATAGGGGTCATGCTAGCGGCATCCGCTCCATCATAAAAATCAATTATTGTTATCTAGTGATATTAATTTTTGTGATGGCTGGTGCGCGCTACTCTTGGTGCTCCAATTACTCGACCGGCGTTGGCAGTATGCAGAGGCTAAGCCATTCACACACAATAGCCGGCTTGGCTTCGCCCGCTATTTCGAAGCTGAGGGCCTGGGTAATCAGCCAGCCTGGGGCCTTTGGCTCAATGCTGCGCACTTCAGCTGCCAGCCGCACCTGCTTGCCCGCTTTAACCGGTGCCACAAAGCGTAGCTTGTTACAGCCGTAATTGATCAGCGTAGCTTGATTAACCAAGTCCCCCATAAGCGGGTAGGTGAGCGCGGGCATTTGGGCCAATACGAGAAAGCCGTGGGCGATGGTGCCACCAAAGGGCGTCGCCCGGGCGGCTTCTTCGTCGACGTGAATAAATTGCTGGTCGCCGGTTAGCTCGGCAAAGGCGTTGATCTTGGTTTGGTCCAGCGTTACCCAGTGGCTGTGCGTCAGGCCGCGCTCGGCCAGTTGGCGCAGCAGCGGCGGAAGATTGTTGGGAAGCGATGCTTGCATGGTGGTGTCCTGTGCGTCGGGGTGGATTAAAACCAGGCGTCTTGCATGTCTAGGCACACGCTGTTTTGTGTATTCAGCAGCGCGAGCTGGGGTGTGATTTCTGGCAGTTCCCACTGCAGGTAATAGCGCGCCGCCTGTAATTTGCCCCGATAAAAATCGGCCTCTGGCGATTGCGCGGCAAGCTGCTGGGCGGCAATCACCGCTTGGCGCAACCACAGCCAACTCACCAGCACCCGGCCAAAGGCGTCCAGGTACAGGGTGGCGTTGGCCAGCGTTTGATCGGGCGCGGCGGCCAGGCGCTGCATCAGCTGCTGGGTGGTGTCGTGAAAGGCCTGCACGTGGGTGGCCAACTGCTCGGCCAGCGGCTGAGTATCTGCGTGGGCGCGGGCCTCGGCGAGCGTGGTTTCGACGGCCTGTTGCAGGAGTTGGTAACCCACCATGCGTTTTTGTGGCACCTTGCGGCCCAGTAAATCCAGCGCTTGAATGCCCTCTGTGCCCTCGTGAATGGGATTCAGGCGGTTGTCGCGGTAGTACTGCTCCACGGGGTAATCGCGTATATAACCTGCGCCCCCCAGCACTTGAATGGCATTTTCATTGGCTTTTAAACCGTATTTGGAGGGCCAGCTTTTCACTACCGGGGTGATTAAATCCAGCAACGTAAAGGCGTCTGACCGCGCCTGCTCTGTGGGCCCGGTACGCGATTCCTCCATCAAGGCCGAGGCGTACAGACACAGGGCCAGCCCGCCTTCGGCGTAGGCCTTTTGCGAGAGCAACAGGCGGCGCACATCGGCGTGCTGAATAATATTAACCTGTGGCGACTCGGGGTTTCTGTTAGATGGCAAGCGCCCTTGCGGGCGCTGGCGGGCATAGGCAAGTGAATAGTTAAAGCCCTGGTAGCCCAAAATCGCGGCGCCGGCGCCCACGCCAATGCGCGCCTCGTTCATCATTTGAAACATATAGCGCAACCCCTGGTGCGGCTCGCCCACCAGGTAGCCCACGGCGCCGCCCCGCTCGCCAAAATTCAGCACGGTAGAGGTGGTATTGCGAAAGCCCATTTTGTGCAGCAAACCCGCCAATACCACATCGTTGCGCTCGCCCAGGCGCCCGTCTTCTTGCACTAAAAATTTAGGCACAATAAACAAGCTGATACCGCCGGCCCCAGCTGGTGCGCCTTTAATTTTTGCCAGCACCAGGTGAATGATGTTGTCGGTGAGCTCGTGATCGCCGCCGGAAATGTACATTTTATTGCCGTGAATACGGAAGCTGCCGTCGGCCGTGGGGGTGGCGCTGGTTTTGATATCGGCCAGCGCCGAGCCTTGGCCCGGTTCAGTCAGGGCCATGGTACCGCTGGCGCGGCCGTCCAACATGGCGGGTAAAAAGCGCGCTTTTTGCTCGGCCGAGCCGAAGGTGTGAATCAAGTTAGCCGCGCCAATAGTTAAAAACCCGTAGCCGGCGGTGGCGATATTGGCGGCGGTAAAGTAGGCCATGGCTGCGCGCAGAATTACTTCGGGCATCTGTAGGCCGCCGTCGTCAAAGTTGTGGTTTGCAGCTAAAAAGCCGGCCTCGGCAAAGGCCTGCCAGGCGGCCTGTGTCTCGGGAATCAGAGTGACGGATTTGCCGTCAAACTGAGGCTCGTTGGCGTCGCCCTTGGCATTGTGGTTGGCGAAATATTTTTCGGCGATGGTCTTGGCAGTGGCCAGTGTGGCATCGAAAACTTCGCGCGAATGCTCTTGGTAACGGGGGCGTTGTAGCAGGCTCTGTGTGTCTAACAATTCGTACAGCAAAAATTGCATGTCGCGATCATTTAGCAGTGGGGTATCCATAGTGTTCTCCTGTTCCCGGCGCACTTATGGTTTCGGTTATACACGCTTTTGACCAAAATGGCCCACTTTGGTCATGACTTTCTGGGCACTTGGTGCAAAATGGTCGGTCACATTGGGCGCTGAAATCATTGCAGTTGCTGGTGGTCGTCGCCACACTGGCGTAGCACGCACACAGACACGCACTCAGAGGTGGGAGACCTATGGGCCCTTTGGCTGGTTTAAAAATTATCGAAATGAAAGGCATTGGCCCGGGTCCCTATGCGGGCATGCTCTTGGCCGACCTGGGTGCAGAAGTGGTGGTAGTGGAGCGCAGTAGCCAACCCAGCGGTATTGCACTGCCCTCGGCGCTGGACGTGAATGCCCGCGGCAAAAAATCCATCGCACTGAATTTGAAAACTCCTGCCGGTTTACAGGCGCTGTTGCGCCTGGTGAAGCAGGCCGATGCGCTATTCGAGGGGTTTCGCCCCGGTGTGGCTGAGCGCTTGGGCTTTGGGCCGGACGTGTGCTTGGCGCAAAACCCGAAGCTGGTGTATGGCCGCATGACAGGCTGGGGGCAAACAGGACCACTGGCACACACCGCCGGGCACGATATTAATTACATTGCCCTGTCGGGCGCGCTGGCCGCCATTGGCGGGGTAGACAAACCCACCGTGCCGCTCAATTTAATCGGCGATTATGCGGGCGGCAGTTTATTTTTAGTGATGGGTATGCTGGCGGCGCTGCTAGAGGCCAGTAAATCCGGCCGGGGCCAAGTAGTGGATGCCGCGATTACCGATGGCAGCGCCAGTTTGATGAGTTTGTTTTACACCCTCGGCAATCTGGGGGCCTGGCAACCCAAGCGCGCCAGTAATTTTTTAGACGGCGCCGCCCACTTTTACGACACCTACACAACGGCCGATGGGCTCAGTGTTGCACTGGGCGCCATAGAGCCCGCATTTTACCAAACGCTGCTCGACAAGCTGGGCCTAGCCGCCGAGGACTTGCCCGATCAAAACAACCCGGCGAACTGGCCGGCGCTCAAAGCAAGATTTTCGGCCGTGATAAAAACCAAAACCCGCGCCCAGTGGTGCAAGGTCTTCGAAAACTCCGACGCCTGCTTCGCCCCCGTACTGGACTATACAGAGGCGCCCCAACACCCACACCATATTGCGCGCGAAACCTTTATCGACATAGGCGGCACCACCCAACCGGCTCCGGCGCCGAGATTTAGCCGCAGCCAGTGCGCAACGCCCGCTCCACCGCGCGCGGAAGGCGCCGATACGGAAACGCTGTTGCGTGAATGGGGGTTTTCTCCTGACGAAATCTTGCGGTTTAAGCGCGAGGGAGGCCTGGGCTAATTGGCCTGCGATTGATTTGTAACTGCGCTTAATCACTCTGTTTTGTAGTAACGCTTAGCTCAGGCTGAACTGCGCAGCGATGCCCAAGCGAGTCATAAAGCCTTTAAGGGGCTTATCACCGCCAGCCCGCCGCGATTTAATACGTGGGTGTAAATTTCGGTTGTCTTGACATCGCTATGGCCCAACTGTACCTGCACCGTGCGGATGTCGGCGCCGCGCTCTAGTAAATGTGTGGCAAAGGAATGGCGCAAGCTGTGTGGGGTAGCTGGTGTATGGATGCTGGCCGCGCGCACTGCGCTTTTAATGGCGCGCTGGATGGTGCGCTCGTGAATGTGATGGCGCCGCTGCTTATCTGACCGGGGGTCTTTACTCCAATGTTCCGCCGGAAACAGATACTGCCACCCGTATTCAAAGGGCGCATTCACATATTTGCGCGCGAGGGCGTAGGGCAGGTAAACCCCGGACCAATCAGGCTGTTGCCTGTCGTGCTTAAACATGCCTTTGACCAAGTCGAGTTGTGCTTCAATCAGCGGCCGAAGCGCGGGAGACAAGGTGGTTACGCGGGACTTTCGTCCTTTCCCTTCGCGTACATAAACGCAGGCGCGATGCAGGTCGATATCTTGCACGCGCAGCCGAACAACCTCCATAACCCGAAGACCCGAACCATAAAGCAGCCCCGCGCATAGCAGCATTGGGCCGGAAAGGTGCGCTAACACCTGGGTAACTTCCGCCTCTGTTAAAACCGTTGGAATTTTGGTTGGGCCCTTTGCCTTATGAAAATCCGAAAAGTCACCCAGTTCGCGCTGTAAAACGTGCCGGTAGACAAACACCAAGGCATTCAATGCCACTTTTTGAGTAGCCGGGCTGACGTTGCGTTCTAGCGCCAGTATGTTCAGATAGCGCCGGATACCACTTTCATCTGGCAAGTCGGCTTCAGAGGTTATTCCTAAAGTACGAATAAAATCTGCGGTCCACGTTAAATAGGTTCGCTCGGTTCGAATGCTATAGCGCTTGACTCTGATCGCCTCGCGAACGCGGCTAAGGAATGCTGATTTCATAATCATTCTGCCTTACTGTTTATTTATACAGTATAGCGTGGTGTGTCCAGCTAACAATAGAATGGCGACAGCGTGTCGCATTTCGTGGCGCTTCAATCATCTGATTTCGCTATGTATTTGATTTATCGAATAAATGTTGGCTGGTGCCGTGGTGCCAACTGGAGGATATGCGACACACTGTCGCAATTAAACGCGACAGCTTGTCGCATAATATGACTGTTATGCAGAATAAAGCGAAAGAAGTTCGCACAAGAACCTGAAGAGATTGGAAGCTAGATATTGCAGGGTGTGGCAAGTTAGGGCGCACTGATTTAAGAATAGGCAAAATAGAGTGGGGACTAGAGTTCCCTGAAGAAAAGTGCCAAGCGTCAATATCAAGGAATGTGAATAGGCACCATAAGTTAATTGGTAACCCAAAGTTATGGTGGCTTTGATCAAAGAGCGGTGAAAGACTCAAGAAATCGCATAACAAGTGGTTTTAGGGTCGCCGCAAAAGACGCGGCTGGGACGGTCTACGCTCCGCTCCGGCCGCCCCTAAACCAGGCGTTAAAGTGCTCTAGAAAATAGAATTTAAGAATGTGCCAATCAGCGAGTTCAGTACGCTGAATGGGCAATTGGTATCAGGGAGTGTGCCAGCGTCAATTACGCAGTTTCTCCCTCATAAAATTTAGGTTTCGCAGGGCCATCAAGCATGGCATTCTTACGGGTAAACCTATCGTGTGCGGTTCCGCTGCCGCTCCACAACGTACACTGTTGTAGTTGGGCAGATCGCACCTTAACAAGGCAAACCAGCAAGGGCCTGCGGCCGGGAGGCGCTGAACGCGCGCCCCTGTTTGAGGCGTTATGAGTCAATAGAGATCTATGTTTAAACCCAACACATTGGTTCGTCTCAAAGATTCGATGAGGCAGTGGCTCAAAGAAAATGGTCATACTGAGAGTGATCTATTGAATGATGATGTATTTGCCTTTTTGGGGGAAATACCAAATATGCCAGAGCATTGCATAGTAGTCGGATCAAGCACTGGAAAAGCATTAGTTGGCGTTCATGCCGACAATTTTATTGAGCTAACCAATGAAGAAATGTAAGCAAGCTCATAACAAACGCAACCAAACCGGCCTGTCGGCTCGACTCGCTACGCTCGCGTTTGTTGCGGGCGTTAGGCAACTCAAAGGAAGATCATGCCTTTAGAAGAAGAAACTAGAAATCTTATCCATGAATATTGTGTAAGAGATCTCCCTGGAGATATGACTTGGCACATAGATAAATTTTCATTTATTGACGACGCCGAGCTTAGGCTTCGTTTGGGCAGAGCTTTTTACTCTGCACGTTATGTCTACAAGCTAATGGAGGCTACATTCGTTCAAAATGATGAGCAGCATCCATTTGTGAAATTTCAAATTATGCAATACGCCTCAATATACGAGGCAGTGATAACCAATTTGTTGTGGGGGTTGCTTAAAGAGCATCCGGAAGTGATACAGCTTCAAACTCATAAGGCATATAAGCCAGTTAACGCCTTGGGAAGCTTAACCAAGGTTAAGTATGGGGACGAAGATATATTTACCTGCGTATATCGCGACGCAAAAACTCCAAAAAATTCAATACCATTCAAAGATAAAGTCGATTGTGCTGTACGCATTGGATTTCTCGAAGCGACTTACGCTGAGGATATTAAGCGTACCTATGAGCTAAGGAACCTAGCTCATATTGAAACAGAGGCATCGAAGCAGCTTGATGTAGAAATAGCTCAATCAAAAACTGCATATTGGCGTCTCGGCCCGTTTCTTGATTATGCTGCATCGTTTGTAGGTAGCTACAATGCCTAACAAATCAATCAACTACGCACCTGCGGCGCCGGACAGCCTACATTCCGCTTCGCTGCATTTCGGCTGCCGGTTATTGAGGCGTTATGTGCCCAAGAGGAATCGATGAAATATCTAGCTGCTACCTTACTATGCCTGCTTTCTTTCTCAGTAAATGCTGAATCACTGGTTACTCCTAATTATGAAATAGTCGTCGAGTGGAGATGCGGAGAAGGCTATGTATCCTGTGACAATATTGCGTTTCACGTAACGAATAGTAACGACGGATTAACAAATACCTATATCGGAAAATCAAGCCACTCAGTTTGCGCAGATGGAGTTTCTCCGTGTAAGTTTCAGGGGTATGAGTTTAACGTTGGTGAATTTAACTACAGTCTTTACATGCGCGGCATTGTCGAGGTGGTAAACAACAATGGTGATGTGGTGCTAACGGAGAGCGGCGAGTGGAACTACTAGCACATAACAAACGGTTGTAGTGCAGCCGCAAAAAGCGCGGCTGGGACGGCTTACGCTACGCTCCAGCCGCCCCTAAACCGGGCGTTATTGAGCCTTACCTTTTTCACGATAGGTAAGTAAAGGATTTAAATTCTAGCGCGTGCCATTGATCGGTATGCCGGCATCAAGGAATGTGCTGTATCACCATCGCAGTTCTTTACTTGGTGCCATAGGGTGGCCCGTAGTATCGGCATAGTTTATGCCGGCATTGTGGGTTGCCTTAAGTGGGTTCCAAAAGTTGGCAGGTAAGGTATTCTTACCCAAATAATCGGCCACTGGCTGCGCTACCGTTCCGCTATCTAGCGTTGTAGCAGGTGCAAACCGGCGGCCAATAACAAGCGGCTCTTGTGCGCCGCTAACTACGCGGCGGGACGGCCTACGCTACGCTCCGGCCGCCCCAAAGCCGGGCGTTATGAGTAAAAGGTGAAGTATGGGATATGAACTTCATATTCAAAGACAAGACGAAATATCTCTTGAAGAATGGAAGCATGCTGTAGAAGGTGTAGAAGGGATTCGTTTAGAAGACACCCCTTTAATTATGAAGAACCCTAAGACAGGGCAAATTCTTCAAATGAAGGGAAGCTGCTCAGATGTTGCGGTTAGATTTGTAGAGAAAAAATATTTTGGTCTAAAGGTCTCTGAATCATGGGTCAAATCTATTGCATTTCGCAACGGTAGGGGAGTGACCAGATACACCGAAAGCTTGGAGGATGAGCTAAATCCTGTTAGAAAAGCCATATCTGCATTATCAAAGAAATTAGAAGCTGCGGTTGTCGGTGATGAAGGAGAAGTTTATCACTGGTAATTCACTCATAACAAATAAAGGCAAACCGACGCGCAAAATGCGCGCGCGGTTGCTTTAGGCGTTATGCATAAGTGGAACGTATGGAAGCTAAGTATCGAATTTCAGAAAAAGATTACGTAGATGCAAATCGGCTTTACGGAAAGATTACTCGTGGCATTGCGTTATTCTACTTGGCCGGATCCTTGGGATTACTGGCTCTATTTTTTCTGGGAAACACAGTGATTAAAGGCGGCGCTGTGGGCGGACTAATTGGGGGGCTTTTCGTCGTATTAGTGGGAAAATATATTATTACCCCGATAATCGCGAAGAGACACTACAGAAAATACAAAGCGATACAAGATGAATTTAACATTCACCTGCTTGAGGATGGTGTTAAATTTACATCCTCTACAGGTGAGGGAAAGGTAGGTTGGGATAGCATTCTCAAGTGGCGTCAGAATGATAAGTTTATTTTGATATACCCAATGCCTAGACTGTACCACATCGTTCCAAAGTCAATCATGAACTCTGGATTCAATGTAAATGAACTAATTCATCAGCTAGAGCGCCATGTTGGGAAGAGTGCATAACAAACGCAACCAAACCGGCCTAACGGCCTCGACTCGCTACGCTCGCGTTTGTTGCGGGCGTTATTGAGCCTTACCTTTTTCACGATAGGTAAGTAAAGGATTTGAATTCTAGCGCGTGCCATTGATCGGCATGCCGGCATTAAGGAATGTGCTGTTTCAACGTTGCAGTTCCGTTCCTGGTGCCAATAGTAAGTTAGCCGCGCAAGGCGTGTTGCATACCTTGTTTCGTGGGTTGCCCTAAGTGGGTTTAAAAAGGTGTCAGGTAAGGTGTTCTTACCCAAATAATCGGCCACTGGCTTCGCTACCGCTCCGTTATCCAGCGTTGTAGCAGGTGCAAACCGGCGGCCAATAACAAGCGGCTCTTGTGCGCCGCTAAATACGCGGCGGGACGGCCTACGCTACGCTCCGGCCGCCCCAAAGCCGGGCGTTATGAGGCTGTATGAAATCGTATCCTGATGTAAAGCACCCAAAAACATACAAGTCCAGATTGGGGGGGTACGGTGATTTTTACTTTGGGGTGAGCCAAGATGAATATTCAAAACTGGTTGACCTTGAAGCTAAGTACGAGTCAGAGACCGATGATTACGAAAAATCAGAGGTTGGAGATTTATGCTTTGAAGCTGGGGTTAAAACAATTCTATTTGCAGCTCTTTGTGTTGAGGCAAGTATTAACGACTATGCTGCATGGCAGTTAGGCGACAACTATTTTGAAAAACATCTAGCTAACTTGGATGTTGCTTCTAAATGGGTTGTAATACCAAAACTAGTTTGTGGTAAAGAAATTAATAAGTCAGGTGCAGGGTATGCAGGACTAAAGGCGCTTATCGGATCTCGCAATGAACTTGCTCACAATAAGTCGAAGCACCTAGACATAAATAACCCTCAATTGCCAAGTAAGCTAGAAGCAAGGACCACGAAATTCTACGGCAGTGCACATGCTGCCTATAAAACATTGTTACTCATTAGCTTGGAATTTGATCTGCTGGTTGGCCCACACTTCAATCCATTAAGAACTTTGGATAAAGAAATTTCACCAATGTTAGAGATACCATCAAATATTATGGGCGTTTATACAGACTGCAAAAATATCATAACCAGAAACAATAATGCCTCATAACAAGCACATTAAAAAACGCTCCACTTCGTTGCGCTGGACCTCCCTAACGGTCGGCCTTTTATGTGGGCGTTAGGCAAATTGAGAAAAAACTGAATGATTGATAGAACAATAAATATTCTGACTATTTTGATATTTGTGATTTGTGCTCTAGTTCTAGCGTCAAATATCGAATACTCATGGTCGCATTCAGAGCTTTGGGAGAAAGAATGGCGGCCAAAAAGTGGTGTAGAGCAAACTCATTCAGCAGAAGAGTTGGTTGGTGCTATCAAAAACGCAAAGGAGCAAAGAGATTTTGCCGCCACTTTTAAATTGGAAGAGGCGTTAAATGCAATGTACTGGCCATCGGGAAATGTAAGTCAAAGGTTTAACTCCTCTGAAATTAAAAATATCATCGAGTATAGCCTTTTATCATTCTTGCTGTTCATCATTCCAATAGCCATAAACTATATAAGGCATGGCAAGTTCAAACTCTGGAACAAAAATGCCTAACAAAGCAGTTAATCTGACGGCTATTCCGTCGCTTGTATTTGGTGGTCGTCGCTACGCTACCACCAAATACAATCCACTTCATAGCCGCAGCTTACTGCGGCGTTGAGGCTGTAGAAAATCTCCCAAAAAACGCCGTTTTTTGATAGAATTCGGCATCGCTAAAGGGAATTCAGCCATGCCAAACTTCAAGAAGTATTCCTACGATCAAACCGCGATGGTTGTGGTCAACTTCAAAGATCA
>NZ_JBTUOC010000058.1:0-2681 GCF_058345725.1 Simiduia sp.
GCTTGATGCCAACCTCGGTAATGGAGCTGTAAAGCTCCTTCGCTCTCGGGGAATACGGGCATAAAAAAACCGGCGTAAGCCGGTTTTTTTAGGTCACCACAATGGGCAAATTAAGCGGCCAGGGCTTTAATCTGCGCATTCAGGCGGCTCTTGTGGCGAGCGGCCTTGTTCTTGTGGATGATGCCTTTGTCCGCGACGCGGTCGAGAACGGGCACAGCGGCAGCGAAGGCTGCTTTAGCTGCTTCCTGGTCGCCAGCTTTAATTGCTGAAACCACTTTTTTCAAATATGTGCGCGTCATGGAGCGCAGGCTGGCGTTGTGCTTACGAGCCTTCTCGTTCTGACGAGCACGTTTTTTAGCTTGGGGTGAATTAGCCACCGTATTGCTCCTGTGAATAACTTGGTACAAATCAAGGACGCGACATTATGCGTATTTGCAGCGCGATGTCAACCGTCTTGGCGGTTTTGGCAAATGGTCGTCGGCCAGCTAGGCTTAGGGGGTATCACTTCCTCGAGCAGTCCCCGTCCATGGCCGATAAGCAGCTGAAAAAAATACCCAAAGAAATGCTGGTGGTTGGCATGTTCATCGAGGAGTTCTGCGGTTCCTGGATGGAGCACCCCTTCTGGCGCGGTCGCTTCCTGCTCGACAACGAGGCCGATTGTAAGCGGGTGCAAGACAGCAGTATCACCGAGCTTTGGATAGATGTGGCGCGCGGCAAGGACATTACGCCCGCGCAGGAGCAGGCCCGGCCGGCGTCTGCACCCGCGCCGGACGTGGCGGCGCTGGGGCAGCAGAGTGTGTCTAAGCCCGCAGTGCAGCAGGTATCTATGGCCGACGAGCTGGCGCGGGCTTCGCAAATTTGTGGCCGCGCCAAGCAGGCTGTCGCACAAATGTTTTCCGAGGCGCGTATGGGGCAGGCTGTCAATGCCGAGCAATGCAAGGCGATGGTGGAGGAAATCTCCAGCTCGGTCAGCCGCAACCCCGGTGCGCTCATTAGCCTTGCGCGCCTGAAAAGTGCCGACGAGTACACCTATATGCACTCGGTGGCGGTGTGCGCGCTGATGGTAGCGCTGGCCCGCGAGTTGGGGTTGACGGAGGCGCAGACTCAGGAGGCCGGGCTGGCTGGACTCTTGCACGATATGGGCAAGGCGCTGATTCCGTTAGAGGTGCTCAATAAGCCCGGTCGGCTCACCGATGACGAGTTTGCGATCGTCAAGGCGCACCCTCAAAAAGGTTATGAAATGCTGCAAGAGGCGGGCGGCGCCAGTGAAAATGTGATGGATGCCTGCCTGCACCACCACGAAAAGACCGACGCCAGCGGTTACCCTCACGGGCTGGCGGCTGACGCTATCAGCTTGCTGAGCAAAATGACGGCGGTGTGCGATGTGTATGATGCCATTACCTCCAACCGGCCCTACAAGCGGGGCTGGGACCCAGCGGAGTCCTTGCGCAAAATGGCCGAGTGGAGCCGGGGTCATTTCGATGAAACCGTCTTTCAGGCCTTTGTGAAAAGCATTGGTATCTACCCGACGGGCTCGCTAGTGCGGCTCAAGTCTCGTCGCCTGGCAGTGGTGGTGGAGCAAAGCCCCAAATCACTGCTGAAACCGGTGGTTAAAGTTTTCTACAGCATTCCCAACAAGGCGCGCATAGCGCCCCAGCGGCTGGATCTGTCGGCGCCTGCGGCTTCCGATCATATCGAGGCCCGCGAGTCGCCCGAGCGTTGGCCTTTCAAAGATTTGGATGAGCTGTGGCAGCCGGTATAATTTGGCTTTCAAAGGCTCGGCTTTTGCCTGTCCAGTGAAATAGGTACACTGCCGGTCTTTGATCGCCTGAGCAGATTCCTGTGAGTCACCCAGTCACCAACGCTTCGCCCCCTGTGAAACCTCCGATCGGATTGCTGCGCTCCAGTGGTGTGGTCAGTGCCATGACGTTTCTATCGCGTATTTTGGGATTGGTGCGCGACATGGTGTTTGCCCGCTTTATCGGCGCGGAAGCCGGTGCCGACGCGTTTTTTGTGGCCTTCAAAATCCCCAATTTTTTGCGCCGGCTATTTGCCGAGGGTGCCTTTGCTCAGGCATTTGTGCCGGTGCTGTCGGAATACCGCACGCAGGGCAGTCACGCGGCGGTGCGCGAACTGGTCAATGCCGTGGCCGGGTGTCTGGGGTCGGCCCTGTTTGTGATCACCTTGCTGGCCTGTTTAGGGGCGCCTTGGGTGGCTTGGCTATTTGCGCCGGGCTTTGCCGCAGATGCCGCTAAATTCGCTCTGGTGAGCGATATGATTCGCATCACGTTTCCTTATTTGATGCTGATCTCTCTGACCGGGCTGGCGGGCGCCATTCTCAACAGCTACGACCGCTTTGCAGTGCCGGCCGTCACACCGGTATTTTTGAATATTTCGCTGATATTTGCCGCGGTGGTTGCCTCGGGGTGGTTTGCTGTCCCAGTCATGGCGCTGGCCTGGGGGGTGTTTGCGGCGGGTTGTGTGCAGTTGGTATTTCAGCTGCCGTTTTTAATGCGCATTCACCTATTGCCTGTACCTGCATTTCGGCCGCAGCACCCAGGGGTGCGGCGGGTGCTGACATTAATGGTGCCGGCGCTGTTTGGCGTATCGGTCAGTCAGATAAATCTGTTGCTCGATACCGTGCTGGCGTCCTTCTTGCCTACTGGCTCTGTCTCCTGGTT
>NZ_JBTUOC010000059.1:0-40696 GCF_058345725.1 Simiduia sp.
TTAACAAATTTTGCAGTAGCGGCAGGGTATGGGCGAGTTGGTGGTAGCTTTGATCCCAGGGGTGCGCCTGTGCGATAAAGCGGCTCACGTAAATCTGGTAGTCAGACGAGACAAAAGCCAATTCCGGTGCAATACCGGCGGCGGTAGCTTGGCGCCAACATTGAACTTCATTTTTGCGCGGGCAAAGGGATTGTGTGAGCGGATTATTTACCCGCAAAACCCAGTCACTACCCCTGGCGCGCACCCGTATATTTTTATTGCTGGTGCCCTTGCATAAAGGCTCGCCCCACTGCAGCTGGTCGAACCCCGCCGCCGCTAATTCGGTTTGCTGTGCTTGGCTCAGAATCATCGCGTTTAGGCGGCTTTTGGTTCATCGGGCAAGTTATCCTGCCAGCGCAGATAACCCACAACTGCCAGCACGATATAAATCAAGAACAACGCCGATGTCAGCATGAGCCCTTTGTGCACATAGAGGTAAATGGAGGCGATATCAATCGCTATCCAATAGAGCCAATTTTCGAGCACTTTTTGTGCGACTAACCAGGTGCACACCATCGCAAATACCGTGGTTGCTGCATCCAGCCAGGGGAAGTGCGCAGGCGTGTAATTGGCCATAACAAAACCCACCGCCAGTGATGCCAGCGTGCAGAGGCCAATTAAAACGAGGTGTTGCTTGAGTGTCCAGCTAACGACGGGTTTTGTGTCGACGTCGTCACTGTGTCGATAGCGCCACAAATAATAGCCGTACACTGCCATGGCCATGTAATACAAATTCAAGGCCGATTCCATTAGCAGCGAGACTTCCCAAAATAGCCAAGTGTAAATGGCGGTGCTGAGAAACGCGGCCGGCCAGCACCAAAGGCTTTCCCGGACGGCTAGGATTATGTAGGCAATGGCCAGTAGTACGGCAACAATTTCAGCCAGGCTTAGCCCGCTGAGTTCTTGCAGCGCCGCTTGAATAAAACTCAGTAGATCCATGGTTTATTGCCGATGTGACAGATCGAGCGAGCCGCCAATAAATTTACACACAAATACCGCTTTGCCCCATTTTTCAAAGCCCGCCTGCATTTCGCGCGACAGCATGGCCATGACTTCTTGATAGTCGCCGGTAACTTGGGTGGCCATGGCGTTGGTGACCCGCTGAATGTTGGGGTATTGCGCTAACCGGTCGATAAACCATTTGATCGGGTCGATATAACCTTCGCGGAAAGGGTACATGGAAATTTCAACAGTGAGCTTCATAGACTACTCCAGCAGGCCCGCAGGGGGCGCGACGATTGTTATTATGGTTGTGCATCCACGCAGCGCAAAGGCTGCCAATACGCGCTCGACGAGCCCGTGCAGGCCCGCGAGCAAGATGTTTACCTCAGTCCCTAGTGGAATTTGAGATTGAAGGTTACACCCAGTTGGCGCGGATCGCCAAAGCGGATGTACTGCTTGTCGGCCCAATCTTGATCGGGTTCGTTGCCAAAGTAAAAGCCGCGCACGCCGTAGCGTTCGTTAGTGAGGTTGCGACCCCATAGGTAGGCAGCCCACTGGGGGGCTTCATAGCCCAGCTTTGCATTCAACAGGGTGAAGGCCTTGGACTTGGAATCATTGCTGTCTGAATAATAAAACGCGCTTTTGCCGTTGGTGTTTAGGTTGGCGAACCAACCGTTGGCGGGGCGCAGGGTGATGCCGGCGCTGTAGGTGTAACGCGGTGCGTGGGCTAAATCCCGGCCCGACAGATCCACTTCTGCACCGTATTTGTCCTGGTAGCTGTAGTCGCCGTACTGCGCATGCAGGTAGCCGGCGCTGCCATACACTTCCACCCACTCGTTCACGGCCCACTGGGCTTCCACTTCCAAGCCGTAGTTTTCAGAGGCGCCGGCATTTTCCGTAAACAGCACAAAGCGTTGTGGATCGTCCGGGTCTTGCAGCGAGGCGGCTACTTGCTGGTCTTCGCGGGTCATATAAAACAGCGTGACGCTCGAGGTCGCGCTGCCTTGCCACCAGTGGGATTTTAGCCCCAGCTCAAAATTGTGCAGTGTTTCGGCGTCAAATTCTTTTTTGTCGGCGAGTTCTGCGGGCAAGGTCATGTTGAAACCGCCGGCCTTATAGCCGCGCGCCAGTCGCGCATAGCCCGTGTGAGCATCGTTGAAGCGCTGTGTCAGGGCCAAGTGGCCACCCCACATGGATTCGGTAGGCGCAAACTGATCGCCGTTGGTATCGCTGTAATCCGCCTTGCGATTTTCTGCGCGCAGGCCCACCGATAGCGATAACCGCTCGGTTAACTGCGTGTCGGTCTGGCCGAACAGGGCGGTGTTGGTGGCCTCGTAGGTGGATTGGAGCACCTCGTCGGGCCAGGTGTTGTACTCGGAATAGAGGTCGTTGTTTTCTTCCAGGCGATTGGCGTAAACGCCCAGTAACCAATCCGTGGTGTCTGCGAACAGGCGGCTGTTGTCGGTGGAGTTAATGCGCAATTCCTGCGACAGGGTTTGGCGATTGGCCTGTTTGTCCCAGGTGTAGTCGTATACACAGGGTTCAGTGCCAATGACATTCCAATCGTCGTCGTACTCGGAGCAGGTTTTGCTGGCCCAATAATCGGGGTTGGCCCAGTCGCCATCGTAGGCGTGGCGGTGATCGGTATCTGCCCCCGCGGTGATGGCGGTCAGCGCAATTTGCTCGCCCTGCCATTGCAGTTTGACGCTGCCCGCTTGTGTTTCCTGGTTGTCGACGCCCGGCTTATCGGTCAGCGTATTAAAGCCATTGTTGTCCAGTGTCCAGGCGTCGTAGTCGTTGTCCAGATTGGCGTAAAGATAGTTAATATCTATTTGCCATTGTTCGCCCGGGGTCCAGCGCAACTTGGCGCGGCTGGTTAGCTCGTCGCGCCCATTGGTGTCTGTGCGATCGAGATAGGTGTTGTCCCGATAGCCGTCCTGCTGCTGGCTTTCCAGCGCCAGTCGGTAACTCAGGGTCTCCGACAGAGGGCCGGATACCGCTACGCCCAAGCCCTGTTGGTTGTCGTCGCCCAGGGTGGCCTGGCCGTCGAACTCGAATGCCTCTGTGGGATCGTTGGTTTTTAAATAGATCATGCCGGCCATGGCGTTGGCGCCAAAGCGGGTACCTTGCGGGCCGCGCAAGACTTCCGCTTGTTGCACGTCAAAGGTGCTGGCGGCCATACCCAGCCCAGACAGGTCTATGTCGTCCACCATGAAGCCAACGGAGCTGTTGGGTGCGCCCTGGTAGTCTTCCTGCTCGCCTACACCGCGAATTTGAAAGTAGCGCGGGCGGCTGGTGGCGCCAGACCAGTTTAAGTTGGCAATGCTGTTGAGTACGTCTTCAAAATGACGGGCACTTTCGTCTTGCAGCGTTTGCTGGTCAATTACGGTGATGCTGCCGGCCAGCGCGGTGAGGGCTACGTCGCGAAAATCTGCCGTCACGGTAACTTCTTCAAGTTGTGTGGCAAGACTTGGCAAGCTGCACAGGGCGATGCTCGCGGCCAGAAGTGCTCGTGCGTGGGTGTGTGTTAACAGTGTCATAGGACCTCAATTCAAACAGTAAAATTGAGATCCGGCAAAGAGACGTGTTGGTGGGGAGGTTATTGTACGCCGTGGTCTTGCGCGCTTTTTTGCCCATTCCTACGCCGGTACTAGCCGGATCAGGTTCCAGGGTTCGTCGGTGACATCTCAGTCTGACTCAGTCAGACACCCCTTGGCGGGCGCGATTGTACCACTTTTGAATTTGCCGTGTTTGCTCGATAGGCGTCAATTCATCGACCTCTGCTTGGGCCAATTATTGCGCTCTGGAACTTATCCCCGGATGCCGTCCATCCCTAGTGCACCTATTAATGTCTTTTAAAAACAATCGCTTAACTGTGCTTATTCGCAGGATCAGCCACTGCCAATGCAAAAGATTGTTGTGCCCGGGCAGTGCTCGGCGCTCTTTAGCGCTGTTGGACCTGCAGAAATGTTGGGGCAGTGAGGTGCAGAACTCCACTAATCTAGAGCCTGCGGTGGGCTTGAAATATTTCTTGTCCTAATGGTCAGGATTTGATAGTTTCGAGCATCACACAGTCAGTCAGCACGGATTTTACGTATCGATATCCCTCGGGCGTAACGCGAGAAGCGCGTAAAGAAAATTCGTAACTGTGTAGAAAATTCAAATAAAAAAGACAACTTAGCGCGTTCCATATAGCTCATAAGGAAACGGCACCATGGTCGAAAAGCCAGTCTATCCAAAGAATGGTCGGACACTGACTGCAGAAGAAGTTGACTGCAATTTTGAAGACCTGCATCGGCCTCTGAGCGCTGCTCAAGCCATGGGTGCAGCAGACAGCTGCATTTATTGTTACAACGCTCCGTGTATTACCGCCTGTCCAACCTCCATCGATATCCCCACCTTTATTCACCAAATTAAAACCGGCAATGTGAACGGCGCAGCCGAAACTATCTTGTCTGAAAACATCCTGGGCGGTACCTGTGCCCGCGCGTGTCCTACGGAAGTGTTATGCGAGCAAGCCTGTGTGCGGAATTTAAATGACGAACCGCCCGTTCAGATTGGTGCCTTGCAGCGCTTTGCCGTCGATCATTTGATGGCTCAAGAGGGGCCGCATCCGTTTCAGCGCGCGCCCGCGAGCGGCAGAACCATTGCGGTGCTGGGCGCCGGTCCTGCAGGCCTGGCCTGCGCCCACCGCGCCGCAATGTTGGGGCACGATGTCACCATCTTCGAAGCAAAACCCAAACCGGGCGGTTTAAACGAATACGGATTGGCGGCCTACAAAATGGCTGACAATTTTGCCCAGCGCGAAGTGGAATTTCTAATGGGTATTGGCGGTATTGCACTCCGTCACGGTCAGCAGTTGGGGCGTAATTTGAGTCTTGCCGAGTTAACTGAAAGCTTTGACGCGGTGTTTATCGGCATTGGATTTACTCAGGCCAAGCCGCTTCCGATTCCCGGCGCCGACCTAAAGGGTGTGGAAAACGCCATCGACTTTATTGCCGCCATTCGCCAGGCAGAAAGAAAGTCTAGCGTGCCAGTTGGTGGCAATGTGGTGGTGATCGGCGGCGGCAATACCGCCATAGATGCCGCCATTCAGGCAAAACGCTTGGGCGCCAACAGCGTGACTTTGGTTTATCGTCGAGGCGAGGCAAATATGTCGGCCACCGCCTGGGAAATTGAGCTAGCCCGCAGCCACGGTGTTGTGATGCGTTTATGGGCCGCGCCGCTGGCCATCGAAGGTATAACCCATGCCGAGCGCATGACCTTTAATGAAATGACCGAAACCGACGGCGTCTATCAATCCCTGGGCACCACCTTTACCTTGCCCACCGATCATGTGTTGTTGGCCATTGGCCAGGCGATGAATAAAGCTGGGCTCGATGCGCTCGCCCTTGATGGCGGAAAAATTGTGGCAGATGCCAGCGGTATGACGTCAATGCCCGGTGTGTTTGCCGGGGGCGATTGCATTAACTCTGGCGAAGATCTCACTGTGCAAGCGGTAGAAGATGGCAAGCGCGCCGCGATAGCCATAGATCAATTCCTGCGGAATAAAAAAGGCTAAGTTATGAGTGATTTACATTGCACTATCGCGGGTATTCACAGCATCAATCCGTTTTGGCTTGCGTCTGCCCCACCGACAGATAAACAAACCAATGTGGAGCGCGCGTTTGCCGCTGGCTGGGGCGGCGTGGTGTGGAAAACCTTGGGTGAAAATCCGCCGGTGGTGAACGTGTCCAGCCGCTACGGTGTTCATAAAGACCGCAATAACGGCATTATTGGTATTAATAACATCGAGCTGATTTCCGATCGCCCGCTCGAAGTAAACTTGCGTGAGATTGAACAGGTCAGAAAAAACTGGCCAGATCGCGTCATTATCGGCTCGATGATGGCGCCCATCGACGAGCAGGCCTGGAAAGCCTTAGCCATAAAAATTGCCAACGCAGGCGTGCACGGCATCGAATTGAATTTGGGTTGTCCGCACGGTATGTGCGAGCGCGGCATGGGCTCGGCCATTGGTCAAGTGCCCGACTTGGTCGAGCAAACCACGCGCTGGGTACGCGAGGTGGTCGATATTCCGGTATTTACCAAACTCACGCCCAATATCACCAACATCTTGGTGCCCGCCGAAGCTGCGCTGCGCGGTGGCGCCCATGCAGTATCGTTAATTAACACGGTGAATTCGGTCATTTCTGTCGACCTGGATGCCATGGCACCCACTCCCGTCGTCGACGGCAAGGGTACCCACGGCGGTTATTGCGGCGCTGCGGTGAAACCCATCGCACTTAATATGGTGGCAGAAATTGCCCGTGCGCGCGAAACCCAAGGCTTGGAAATTTCGGCCATTGGCGGAATTGAAACCTGGCGAGATGCCGCCGAGTTCATCGCGCTGGGGGCATCGGCCCTGCAGGTGTGCACCGCGGCGATGTTGTACGGCTTTCGCATTGTCGACGATATGAACGCGGGCCTACTGAAATTTATGAAGGACAAGGGTTATCGCTCTATCGAAGATTTTCGCGGCTTGGCCGTGCCCAACACGGTGGATTGGAATGCCTTGAACATGAACTTTGATACCAAGGCGTTTATTAAAAAAGACGATTGTATCGAGTGCGGGCGTTGCTACATCGCCTGCGAGGACACTTCGCACCAGGCCATCAGCATTACCGACCTGGGTCAGGGGCGTCGGGAATTTACCGTTAAAAACCAAGATTGCGTGGGCTGTAATCTTTGCGCCCACGTCTGCCCTGTACCAGACTGTATTGAAATGCGCCCGGTAGCTAACGGATTGCCCCCGCTCACATGGCCAGAACATCCCGCTAACACCCAGGCTGCCAAGAATTCCTAAAACGCACTAACAATAAGATAAGGGTTCTCGTATGACCGATTTTCAAAGCGTTAATCAGCAGGGAAATGAACTTTGGAACGAGGACTTGGCCCCCACGCGCGGTGATCAGCGCACTTGGGACTGGAAGGCTTTTGCGGCACTGTGGGTGGCCATGGTGGTGTGTGTACCCACCTATATGCTGGCTGCAGGTTTGGTCGCCGAGGGGTTTAACTGGTGGCAGGCCGTGCTCACCGTGTTTTTAGGCAACTTAATTGTGGTCGTGCCGATGATGTTGATTGGCCACGCGGGCGCCAAGCACGGCATTCCCTTTCCGGTGTTGTTGCGATCTTCTTTTGGGACTCAAGGCGCCAAGTTACCGGCGGTGGCTCGCGGATTAGTGGCTTGCGGTTGGTTCGGTATCAATACCTGGGTGGGTGGCTCGGCCATCTATATCATTATTAACGCCGTATCCGGCAATGCATTTCAGGGCGCGGCACTGCCATTTTTGGGTATCGATCTCGCGCAAACGCTGTGCTTTTTGGCCTTTTGGGCGCTGCATTTATATTTTATTCGCTCGGGTACGGAGTCTATTCGCTGGCTGGAAACCTTGGCCGCGCCGTTTTTATTGCTGGCCGGATTGGCGCTACTGGCGTGGGCCTATGTCAACGCCGGCGGCTTTGGCGAAATGCTGTCGACGCCCTCGCAATTTATTGAGGGCGGAAAAAAAGAAGGTCAATTTTTTACCACTTTTGTTGGCGGATTAACGGCCATGGTGGGTTTTTGGGCCACCATGGCACTCAACATACCGGACTTTACCCGGTTTGCGCGCAGTCAGCGCGATCAAGTGATCGGCCAGCTCATTGGTCTGCCACTGCCGATGGCGCTGTTTGCATTTATTAGCGTTGCCGTTACCTCTGCCACGGTAGTGATTTATGGCGAGGCGATTTGGGACCCGGTAAAGCTGGCCGGGCGCATGGGCGGTTGGGGTGTCATCTTTGCCCTGGCGGCGTTGAGCGTGGCCACCTTAACAACCAACCTGGCTGCCAATGTGGTTGCGCCGGCGTACGGTTTTTCCAGTCTTAACCCGCGCAAGATATCGTTTCGCTTGGGCGGTTACATTACCGCAGGCATTGGTATCGCCATGTTCCCCTGGAAGGTCATGGAGTCGACGGGTGGCTACATTTTTACCTGGCTGATTGGCTACTCGGCGCTGCTTGGCCCTATCGCCGGGATTTTAATCGCGGATTACTTTCTATTGCGCAAATGTGAACTGAATGTGGCCGAGCTGTTTAACAGCCAGGGCCAGTACAGTGCGAACGGCGGCTGGAATCGCGCGGGTATAGCGGCGTTAATCGTGGGGGTACTGCCCAACTTGCCCGGCTTTTTACAAGTGGCGGGGTTCGTGGAAGGTGTGCCGACACTATTTTTAGATATTTACAACTATGCCTGGTTTGTGGGGCTTCTTGTGGCCGCCATTGTGTACCTTCTGTTGGCCAAAAATAATGCTTAAAGGGGTGGTTTCATGAGTCTATTGATCAGAGGCGGCACCATCGTTAACGCCGACCAAAGTTTCCGGGGCGATGTGCTGTGTGATAACGGCAAGATATGTGCAATCGGGGCCGATCTAGATATTCCGGCGGGCGCTGAGGTAGTCGATGCCGGCGGTTGTTTGGTCATGCCGGGTGGGATAGATCCGCACACCCACATGCAGTTGCCCTTTATGGGGACCGTGGCCTCGGAAGACTTTTTTACCGGTACTGCCGCGGGCCTGGCGGGCGGCACCACCATGATTATTGATTTTGTGATACCGAGCCCGCAGCAGGATATCTTAGAGGCCTATCACCAGTGGCGTGGCTGGGCGGAAAAGTCTGCGGCCGACTACAGCTTCCACGTGGCCATAACCTGGTGGGGCGAGTCGGTACACGCGGCCATGAAAACTCTCACCCAGGATTACGGCGTGAACAGTTTTAAACATTTTATGGCGTACAAGGGCGCCATAATGGCCGACGACGAAATATTGGTGAACTCCTTTAGGCGCTCGCGCGAGCTGGGCGCCATTTGCACCGTGCACGCAGAAAACGGCGAGTTGGTGTATCAACTACAGCAAGAAGTACTGGCACAGGGAATCACCGGGCCCGAGGGGCACCCCATGTCCAGGCCGCCGGTTGTCGAGGGCGAGGCCGCCAACCGCGCTATCCAAATTGCACAGGTGATGGATGTGCCGCTGTATTTGGTGCACACCTCCTGTGAGGAGGCCTTGGGCGCTATTACGCGCGCCCGTCAAACTGGCCAGCGGGTGTTTGGCGAAGTGTTGGCCGGGCACCTGGTGATAGATGACTCTGTGTATCGTCACCCCGATTGGGCCACGGCCGCGGCTCACGTCATGAGCCCGCCCTTTCGCCCGAAGCACCACCAAGAAAAGCTGTGGCAGGGGCTTCAATCTGGCATGTTGCAAACCACGGCCACCGATCACTGTTGTTTCTGCGAACCACAAAAAGCCATGGGCAAAGATGACTTTACCAAAATCCCCAATGGTACTGCCGGCGTTGAAGATCGCATGCACGTGCTATGGGACCAGGGCGTTAATCTCGGGCGTTTAACTCCCAATGAATTCGTTGCTATTACCTCGACCAATGCAGCGAAAATTTTCAACATTTACCCGCGTAAAGGTTGCGTGCAGGTGGGCGCCGATGCCGATCTGGTCGTGTGGGACCCGCAGAAAACGCGCACTATCAGTAAAGATACCCACCATCAAAATATTGATTTCAATATCTTTGAGGGCATGACAGTGACAGGTGTCAATACCGCCACCGTTAGCAACGGCAAGCTGGTGTACAGCGATGGCGAACTACGCGCGCAAAAAGGGGCGGGCAACTACGTCGAGCGGCCCTGCTTTCCAAACTATGTACACGCCATGGGCAAGCATACGCAAGCCACTAAGCCAACCGCCGTTAAGAGGTGAGCCAATGTACAGCGAACTTAGAATTAACAAACAACGCCTGTGGGACAGCCTGATGGAAATGGCCAAAATTGGCGCCACCGCTAAAGGGGGCTGCAATCGACTAGCCGCCACGGCACTGGATGGCCAAGCGCGCGATCTGTTTGTGTCTTGGTGTCGCGCGGCGGGTTGCTCAATTACCGTGGACAAAATGGGCAACATCTTTGCGCGCCGCGAAGGTAAGAATCCAGACTTGCCCGCGGTTGCCACGGGCAGCCATCTGGATACCCAGCCCACAGGCGGGAAGTTTGACGGGGTGTTTGGCGTGCTGGCCGGCGTCGAGGTGTTGCGTACCCTGGAGGAACATAACATAGAAACCGAGGCGCCCTTTGAATTTGCCGTCTGGACCAATGAAGAGGGTTCGCGCTATTCGCCCGCAATGCAGGGCTCGGGCGTCTATGTGGGCCGTTTTGATCTGGAGGCAGAGTTAAGCAAGACCGACTGCAACGGCCTGGTGCTGCGCGATGAGTTGAAAAAAATTGGCTATTTGGGCGACGCCGAGCCGGGCTCGCGCAATATAGGCGCTTTTTTTGAGACCCATATCGAGCAGGGGCCGATTTTAGAAGATGAAGAAACTGAAATTGGTGTGGTGCGTCTCGGGCAGGGTATCCGCTGGTACAACATCCTGGTTACCGGGCGGGAATCCCACGCGGGTACAACGCCCATGCATTTACGCGCCGATGCCATGGCGGCCGCGGCACTGATTGTGGCGGAAATAGAAAGCATTGGGCTGGCCTATGCCAACGGCGTGGGCACCGTTGGCTTTATGGAAGTCTACCCAAACTCCCGTAACACCATTCCCGGTACGGTAAAATTCAGTGGCGATCTTCGCAATCCAGATCCTAAAGTGCTAGAGGCGATGGACACTCGCTTAAAAGCCTTTTGCGCAGACATCGCCAAAAATCGCGGCGTGTCGGTAGAGGTCGATCCGTTTTGGTATTTTGCGCCAGTTACATTCAGCGCGTCGGAAAACGTGAAAATTGCCGCACAAAAGTTGGGTTATAGCCACATGGATATCTACGCCGGCGCCGGGCACGACGCCTGCTACATGGCCGATATTGTACCCTCGGGCATGGTGTTCACGCCCTGCAAAGGCGGTATCAGCCACAATGAAATAGAAAGCACCACGCCTGAACAGTGCGAGGCGGGCTGCAACGTGCTGTTGCATGCGATGTTAGAGGCATCGGCCTCCATGAACTAAAACCACGACCTTTGCAGTCAGGGCGCATCGTCTGACGAGCAGTGTGTAGTGTTCAACGGTTGATGTGCAAAGAAGGTTGGTGCATAAACTATTACCTGGCTGCCCGTGACAAGAGCCGAAGTCCCTAAGTGTGCAGATAATTTTTAACGTCAAATCTGGGCGTGCAAATGGCCAAAAAAACTAGATTTTCTGCGCCGGTGTTGGTTATGCGCTGGCGTACCATTGGCGGTATTAGCACTACATCGCCAACGATAACAGGGCGCGGCGCTTCATCACCTATCTCCACAAGGCCTGTACCTGACAATATACAATAGCGCTCCGCAGTTTCCCTTAATTTATGCCATGCCGTCGTAACGCCGGGCTCTACCCGAGCCTGGGCTATGGAAACCTCTGGGTCGGCCTCGGTGTTAGATAGCTCGGTAATGTAGCAGCCCTCTGTGTCAAAAAAATATTCAGCTTTCGCTGGATTTTTCTGGCTGGTCATCGTGCTATTTCCTTGTTCATAGGGTGGTTTTTTGTGAGGAACAGGTGCAGAGGATCGCCGGATTTCTACATTGTTCGCTTGATTATAGATAAAGCGATTGGCTGGGTCTAACGCGCATTTAAAGAGTGTTATTCGATAACACGAGCGATAGAAAACCTGCTGGCGGTGCTTTGCAGGTAAACAAGAAGTTCCGCAAAAGACGAGTAATGCTGAAGGTGGGTGGATAAGCTTTCTTTAGAGGAGGTGAATCAGCACTGGCCGTGCGCTTGGCATACCCAATACGGTCTTTAGCTTTCGGACACGGGTGCATTGTATGCGGCGCTACTTGCAAATTTTATAGCTATTCGGATGACGAGATCGGTCCAGAGGGGCGATTCCAAAGCGTCGCTGCAGAAGGTGCTGAAGTGGGCACTGAAAAGCCCCGCCAGCCTAGAGTACCACTGGCCGCTGAATATCCTTGGCGATGTGAGTGCGGCCGAGTATCAGCAGGCGGAAATTGATCTGGAATAGCGCCTCGATATAAGTTTCAGGCTAAGTATCTAGGAGGAATTTCGGGTAGGCCTTAGCGGTGAACTAGCTGAGTGTTGCAAGTCTTGCCGACCACCTGCCTTTATGGGTGTTCGTACAGTTTTCTTCTGAGTCAAAAGTGATGCGGGCTCTGTCAATATCAACGCCAATCTCAAAGAGCTTGCGTTGAATAAGCGTGCAGCTATCGTGACGGCAGGGGGTTGCCAGGAACTTGCTTAGATTATCATTGGTATCAAATACACAAATCACCCTGAGACTTTTTGGAAATTGGGCGTAGTTTACTAGGTGTGTTAGCCAAAGAAATCCATGAATATTTTTCAGGTGATTTTCACAGGCGTCGGTGAGTGCCGTAGTGATTTTCTGGTCGTTTTTCTTGTCAATTTTTCGCATGATTTTTTGTACTGATCTCTTATATGTTCGGTATGTATGGCGTATTCACGCCGACCAACATCTCCACTGAATCAGAGCGTAAGATAGAGCGGACAATGATAAAAACAGAATAGACATGATAAAAAATATTAGTTGCGAATTTTCGTTGAAAGCGAAATTTTGGCGTGCCAGAAGGGATTCTCCTGTGTTGAATGCAGTTCTGTCAATAAATGGTGTCGAGCTGGGTGGGTTATCATCGCTAATAAGGTTTTTTAGTTTAAGTCGCGCACCTTCGCTTATGGCCAGTCGCCACATTCGATTGGGCTGTATGTTTGCAAGTCCAACATTTTGCAGCCATGTTCAGTGTTTAGCCGCTCCGTCTTTCTTATCTTTTTTGAGAGGTGGATATCTACACTGCAATAATCTATTAAGGCTTATATCTTTGTTTTTTCGAAATCCTGCAGTACGAATGCGTTAACCCATTATGGGATTTCTAGGTGTTGAAAAAGGCATCCCGTTTGCCTGGGTTTTTGGGCTGTCATTAACGTCCTTGTGATCTTCGTAGACTTTCTGCGGGTAGCTGCCGATCTAATCGTCAGCCAGTATTGGAGCTAACCTCTGGTGCGCCACAAAGTGGTGCGTTAGTTGGTTTTACACCCTGCATATCACCAAGTCCTCACACATCGCCAAGGCTTGCTACACTGCAGTATACGACGAAAGCCGGGTAGCCTGATGCATGGATGCCCCTAGCCTCTCAAGGAAGCCGAACTAGCCCATGCGCCAATCTCTACAAATTACTGCAAAAATGAATGCCGCGGCAGGTGCTTTGGCGCTTTGGACGCTGTTCTTTGGCGTATTGTGCAGCTCTTTGACCACGGCAGAAGATTTGGTCGAAGTGCGAGTGCAGCTTAAGTGGTTTCACCAGTTTCAGTTTGCCGGTTTTTATGCGGCGCAATCGCGTGGATATTTTGAGCAGGCCGGCCTAGCTGTGCAATTAATAGAGGGTAGTCCTAGTATAGACCCGGTTGAGCAGGTGTTGGCCGGTGTGGCTGAATTCGGCGTGGGCAATTCCTCCTTGGTGTTGGATTATCTGGAGGGCAAGCCGGTGGTGTTAGTAGCCGCGATTTTTCAGCATTCGCCCTTCGTTATCTTGGCGCGCGAAGAGGCCGGGCTGGAAAGTGTGAAGGATCTTGAGGGCAGAACGCTTATGGGGGAAACCCATGCTGCCGAGCTTATGGTTTACCTGATAGCGGCGGGAGTGGATTTATCAAAGGTGAACTCGGTTGCCCATACTGGCGACATGCGCAGTTTAAAGGTAGGGCGCCACCCCCCCATTCACGCCTCTACTGCCTATATTTCTACAGAACCGTTTCAGGCGATTCGTGCCAATATTCCCTACCAAATTCTATCGCCTAGAGATTTGGGTATCGATTTTTACGGTGATTCGCTTTTTACAAGTCGCGCCTATGCCGATGCCAATCCAGAGGTGGTGAAGGCGATGCGCGATGCGTTACTGCAGGGCTGGCACTATGCTCGCAGGCACCCGGAAGCTATTGTCAGTGACATACTTGCCAACTACCCTGAGCGCAAAGGTCGACTGGGGTTGACCTTTGAAGCCCATGCCATCAGTGGGCTGCTGGGCGATGAATTGGTAGAGTTGGGCTACATCAGCGGCAGCCGGCTCGAAAAAATTGCCTCGCTATTTACCGATGCTGGATTGACTACGGGGACTAAAGACTTAAACGGCCTGTTGTTCCAGCCCTCTGAAGAGATGCCTCCCTGGGTGGGGTCGAGTATTGTGACCTTGGTGGTCATTAGTCTGCTTTCCATGGTTGTTGCCGTGCGTTTTCAGCGATTAAATGCCCAGCGATTAGAAGAAATTGAGCATCGAAAGAAATTAGAAGCAAAGCTCAGTGAGCAGGCGCGTACCGATTCGCTGACTGGCCTTGCGAATCGACGGCGATTCAGAGAGGTGAGTGAGCGGGAATTTTTGCAGACACAGCGTCACAAGCGCCCCCTGGGCATAGTTATGATCGATCTCAATGATTTTAAGCAAATCAATGACAGCTACGGCCACCATTTTGGCGATCTGTGTTTACAGGCAGTGGCGCAGGCCTGTCGAGAGAGTGTGCGGATAGGGGATCTAGCGGCGCGTCTTGGTGGCGACGAGTTTATTTTACTGCTCCCCGATGCATGCCAGGCATCGGCCGACGACATCAAGCAGCGTATGCGGAAAAAGCTGGAGTCTACTCCGGTACAGGATGGCGAACACGGCCCAGTAGTGCTAAGTATTAGTGTTGGCACGGCTTGGTGGCAGGCATCAGACCATAAGCTGGATGATATTTTGCAGCGCGCTGATGAGAATATGTACGACGAAAAACGCCAAGCGCCGAAGCCGTAAATTTGGGGGCGGCGTGCGTAACGCTGTTAAATTTATCCGTGATATACCCAAGCTCAAACATATATTCTGTACGCTTTTCTGCCGGTGGTTGTTAACAGCTCCTGCCGTTGTATTGAAAGCCCACGTAAGGGCTGATTGCGAAGCGCATGGGGGTACGCGCTTAGCGCGGTGATTAATCTTATCGATCTTCTTACGACCTATAAAAATGCGCCGCTAATTGCGGCGCAGCGAACCTGCGACTTGGGTTGTTAGCCGCGTTTCCCTAAATTGTCTTTAATTTCCTGTGCATCGTACACGTCGCCAGTGGCCGGTTTTACACCTTTGCCCATGCGTATCTCTATGCTGGCAACGGCTTCGTCTGTACCCATACCGCTGCTGACTCCGACACCGTAACTGGTGGTGGGATGGCTCTGGGGGGTGCAACCCAACAGGCCGCAGCTCTTGGTAACCGTGCGGCCCGACTGCATACTGGTGCTTACACGATCTTCGGTTTTTTCCACACGGGTTTCGCGATCGACCACCACAAACCAGTCGTAGCCTTTTTCTGTGGTTAGCTCAGCCGCGCGCAGCAGTGCGTAGTTTTTGGCTTTGCTCGCGTGGCTGCTTTTAGCTTTGTAGTCAATGCGGTAGCGGTTTTCGCTGATTTCGCTTTCCGAGTAGCCATAGCCACTGCCGTTGGCGGCCTTGTAGCCGCTAGTGCTGGCGCAGCCGACTAAGGTCAGCGCAAAAAATCCGGCAATAAGTAACTTGTTCATGGGCATCACCTCACGGGTTTGTGGAAGGGTTGGTGTGTATTGCTTGCCACTGATTGGCAATGGCTTGCGCCTCTTCGGCGCGGTTTAAAAATGTTCCCACAGCCATTTTTTCAACCACCGCGTTGATGGGGTTGTCTGCACTGGCCGTTTGATAGTCGCTGGGTTGTTCTTCGCCAACTTCCGTAGTGAGTGTCACCACCTGATGCCATTGCTCGGCACCTCGGCAGGCTACTGCCTGGGTATGACTATGTGCGCTGCGGGTGTCGTACTGGCGGCAGTGCAACCCCTGGGCATTGGTGAAACTGATGCGCGGCGTCAGTTCGGCATTGGCCGCCAGCGCGACGGTTTGGCCACTGGGGGTGGTATCTAGCGCCGCCGCTATTTGCGACCAGCTGTGGGAGCCAGTGGATTGCGATCCCAGCCAATGGCTTAGCCCAAAGCCCACCGCAAATGCAATGCTCGCGGCCATGGCCAAATGCTGGCGCCGGACAGTGGGGAAGCGCAAAATGCGTGCGCGACTTTGGCTACCGTCTGATTTTGCGGCGCTTAATAAGTCGGTCACCGCCGTCGGTAGTGGGGAGTTGTCAATGGCGCTGTATGACTCGCGCACCTGGGTGTCTACGGCGGCCAGTTCTGCCAGCCGATTGGCGATGGCTTCGTCTTCGGCGATGCGATTGCGCACGGCCTCCATTTCCGCTGCGGGCAATTCTGCGTCTAGAAATGCCGATAGTGTTTCGTCGGTAATGTTCATGCGGTTATCCTCTCGACCGGCGCGTTTAACGTATTGGCCAGGGCGGCGCGGGCGCGCGCCAGCCGGCTCATGACAGTGCCCATGGGAATGCTGAGTATCTCTGCCACATCTTTGTACGACTGCCCCTGCAGGCACACTAGCGACAAGATTGAGCGTTGATCGTCCGGTAGCTTGTCCATCGCGCGGTTGACGCGTTCCAGCGTCATCTTTTGTTCGATGGCGTGGGCGCCGTCCACTATTTGGCCGTCGCTAAGTTCCGGTGACTGGGCGGCGGTCTGGCGCACTTTCTGGGCCCGGTAGTCGTCGATCCACTGATTGCGACACACCCGGAAGGCCCATTTGGCCAGCGGGACACCCTCAGGCACCGGCTTGCTCAGTAATTTTTCGACTGTGCTTTGCAGCAGGTCATCGGCATCCGCCATCTGCCCGGTGAGGGAGAAGGCAAAGCGCCGCAGAGCGGGCAATAAGTCGGTTAATTCTTGGTGCATTGGTTAGTTTCCCCTTGTTTCACCCTGTTAACGGGGCAGGCCGAGGTTTATTCCCAGTGTTTTGGAATTTTTTTTATGCCAGTGCGTTAACTCTGTACAACTGCACACATGCGGGGCTTGAAAGACTGCCCCGCAATCTTCTAGCCTCGTCGTAGGCCTGCCAAAACGGGCGGCCCAAGGATAGCGATCATGAGTAAAAAACGCACTGGCTGTACGCTGAGCTTGCTAACTGCCGCACTGTTGGCTGCGGGGCCGGTTGCCGCGCAGCTGCTGGACACCCAGGCCGTCACCGGCACCCTTAACGATGTCGGCCGCCAGACCCAGGCAGCCGATCGGGCCCTGGAGCAGGCCGCAGGCGAAGCCGCTAGCTCCGCACGCCAAGCGGCGATGACTGCCGAGGCGCGCGCGCGCGACGCGGCACTCGACCCCGTCACTCGCGCCCTGGCTAATCCACTGGCCGCCCTGCCCGAAGCCCTGCCAATTAGCGACCTACACGGTAAGACGGCGTTGGTGGAAGTCGCCACCGAGGACGGCTGGCGGGCCGTGGCGCGCGAGTGGCTGGTCTGGTTGTCGGAGGCCGAGCTGCAGGCCTTGTCAGTACCCGGCATTACCTTGATCAGCCAAGAGGTTATGCCCGCCCTGGGTATGGCGTTGGTGCGTTTTACGGTAAGCCCGGCGCTCGATAGCCGGCAGGCCCTGGAGGCGGTTTTGCCACAAGCACTGCATGGCCAGCTCGACCGCAATCATACGTTTAACAGTCAGGCCGACAAGGGCCTGGTCTCGGTGGCGTCTAAAGCAACGTCTGGGGGCAATCGGGGGAGTGCCGAGAACAGTTCGCCGCCCGCGTGTTTGCGCCCCGTGCGCGTGGGCATGGTGGACACCGCAGTGCAGTTGGCGCACCCGGCGTTTACCGGTGTGCAACTGCACCGGCAGGATTTTTTGCCTGCCGAATTGGCCGCACCAGAGGCCCACGGCACGGCGGTGGCGGGGCTGTTGGTAGGTCGAGATGGGCGGGGTTGGGCGCGGCTTCCCGAGGCGCACTTATTTGCCGCGGCCGCATTCTACGGGCGCTCAGATTATTCCCAGGGCGCCACCACGGAAAGCCTGATACAGGCATTAAATTGGCTGCTGACCCAGCGCGTGGACGTTATTAATTTGTCGTTGGCGGGCCCGCCCAATCGGCTCCTGGCCATAACCATCGAACGTATCGCCGCCCGGCATATTGCACTGGTAGCGGCAGTGGGCAACGAAGGCCCGGCTGCGCCGCCCCTGTACCCGGCCGCTTTTGACGGGGTGATAGGCGTCACGGCCGTGGATGATCAACTCCGCGTGTACCGCTGGGCCAATCAAGGCGAGCAAGTGGATTTTGCTGCACTTGGGGTCTCCGTTGAGACCGCGCGGGCGTTATCGGACGCGCAAACCGAGCGCTATGGGCGGGAGTCTGGTACGTCTATGGCGGCGCCCATTATCACCGCGCACATGGCCTGTGCACTGTCGGCGGGCCTATCGGTATCCTCGGCGCAACATGCTCTGCGCCAGCAGGCGATTGACTTGGGCGCCGACGGACGCGATCCGGTATTCGGCGACGGGTTCATTCGCTAGCAGTAGGTCGCTCAAATCTTCGCATCCAGTTGCCCGACAGCGATGCTTTCGAGGTGATTTGGCGATGAGCTAAGATGCCTGGTTGCGCACCGGCCAAGTTCTTGTAAATACGACCTTCCGCGCGGTTCAAGCCGCTTATGGCGGCGCTTGTAATGAGCAAGCCCTGAGGCTGAGTAAATAGGTGGCTCGCGCTGTGACTATGACAGCCAAAGCGCGAGCAGGTGCTAAAAGCGGGCGGTTAATTGAATGGCTGCGAGCGTTTCGCGATAGTCCGCACTGTCAAAATTAGAGCGGTAATCGCTGTAAGTCACTTTGGTTGCCAGCGATACGGCTTGATTGAGTTCTACGGCCCATTTGGTGTCCCAGTGAAACTGTTGGTCGGCGCGGTTGGGTTGTGTGCTGGTTGAAGCAAGGCTGTTTGGCGCGGCCTCAGTGGCTGGCCCGATAAAATCTTTTTCTACATAGCGCCAACCCAATTGCCACTGGCTTGGCAAACTAGCCAATGAAAAATTGTGGGACCAGCGCGCGCGCAACGTTGTGCCCTCATAGCTGTAGTTTGCCAGTTGCGCGGACTCCTGCTCGCGAGCGATGCCGAGGCTAAGGTAGCTTTGCCCCTGTTGGGTAAACCAGTAGACATCGCCACCCCAGCCCTGGTTGTGCGCGTTGCGAGCGGGTTGCGTGCTAAAGGTTTTTGACTGATCACTGAGCTGGCCCCGCAGGTAAAGCTGCGAGTTGATTAACTTGCTGGCAAACACGTGGGTTTGCGATAGCGCTAGAAAATCCTGCTGGTCTAGCCGGGCGAGGGCCTGGTGCTTGCTGACTCCCAACGTTAGCGCACTGAAGTCGTAGCTGGCTTCCAGGAAGCCGCGGGTGACGTCCAAATCGAATTCATCGTAGGTCAGGTAGTGTTTATGGTCCTGCTGCAAGCCCGCGCGCAGGTTTAACCGGTCGCTGGCGCCCCAATGGGCCTTGACACCGGCGCTGAGCGTTGTGGCCCAATCGCTTTGATGGGTGACTTTATCGAGCTCCACCAAACTGACGTTGCTGTCGTACTCGCCTCCCGCTTCAAAGTGAAAGTTGATGCTGGGGCTGTCTGCCACCGCTGGCAAGCTGAGTGCGAGAGCGCTGAACAACACAGGGCGAGCGAGCGTTTGGCGGAGTGCACTGCGGCCGTGTTCGACCGCTTTAATGGGCGTGTTAAACGTATTCATGGGTGTGTCCTCGGTCTAGGCGCAATAGGTTGTTAGGACTGCGGTAGTAGGGCGGCGCGCAAGTCGACGCCGCCCGGTTAATAGGAATTACAACTGGTTGGTGATGGCTTCGGATATCGAGGCATCCACTGCTGACGCAACGGCAGCGTTTACCTGTTCGTTTACCGTAGCGGTCACCTGGTCGTTGATGGCGCTATTGACGGCGGTGTCCACGGCGCTGGACACCGCAGTGGATACGGCTCCCTGGACGGAATCATCGATAGTGCCCGAGATGGCGGCGGCCGTTTCAGTAGTCAGCGTGCCGCTCGCCGTGTGATCGAGGGTGCCCGATGCCGACTGCGCGAGTTGGCCAGAGGCCGCCAGTGCTTTATGGGCGCTGATGGCGCCTTCGCTCGCCACCCGTCCTTGCGCCGCTGTGGCGCTCGTAACGCTACCGTTAACAGCATCAGTCGGTTTTGCCGAGCCGACGTTTTGGTTGCCGGTAGCTGAGGCACTGGCCGCAGAGGCAAGTGCGCTCTCCGCGTGGCCGGCGGTTCCCGCCGCATTTGATGGCGCCGCTTGAGAAAGATCGGTTTGGCTCAATTGGCCCGCGCCTGTCAGCGTCAGAGCTGCATGCTGGGTGGCCTGTGCGCCAAGTTGCAGGGTGCTTTGCGCCGCCTGTGTTGCCTGGTGGCTTGTGCGCAGTTCAAGTGCGCTTGCCGCGCGCTGCGCCACTTGGGTGGTTGCGATGCCGTCCCGGGCTGTGTCGGACTTGCCGGCCAGCGCCGGTAACTTTTTCGGTGCTGGATCGATAACTGCGCCAGTTTCGCTCGCCGTGGCAGTGCCTGCACCCTCGGCGCTGTTGGGGCTAGACACCTGGGCGTTGGCTTGCCCATTGACGCGGGTTTGGCTGTGGCTATTTGCGTGTACAGCGTTTGATTCGGAAGGCTGGGCGGCGTGGCTGGAGGCCTGTGTCGTTGCCGCCACATTGGCCGATGCCTGCACTTGCACACTGGCACTTTGGCTAAAGGCTGCAGTGGATATCAGAGTACAGGCGGTAAATAACAGAGTGTGTTTAAACATGGGGTATACCTCATTGTGGTTGATTCACTCCAATAACGCGGCAGCTCAGAAAATATTCCCGGCTTTTGCTGGGCTGATGCAAAAATACGTGCAGCCAAGCCGGCAGTCGCGGCCGATGGCATGCGACTGTCTGACTTCTGAGGAGCCTCAATTTGGGGTTTCTCTCTGGGTATATCCGGTTTGCTTGGAGCGATATTGAAGAATTGGTGAAAGAATTGGTCTGACACTATGTGATTACCCAAGGCAGCTTGTTAAACTGCAGCGCGCATACTTATGCCCGCGATTCCGTGGATTAAATTGTTGGTCAATGGATCAAGTTTCGGAGAAAAAGCAGTGAAATATTTTGTCGGCGCCTACGCTACCTCGCCCAGCAGTATGGGTTGGGACCCCGAATTAGAAACCGAGTACTTCAACCAACTGAAAGCCATGGGCAACGTGCGCGGGTTGGAGCACCCATTTGTGGGTAAGCTCCACGGCGAAGACGATCGCTGGTTTTTGAACAATATTGATCCGAACTGGGAGTTCGTTTTTACCTGTGTACCCGGCACCATGGCCGCGCTCGGAAAAAATCCAAACTTTGGCATTGCCTCGGACGATGCGGCTGGTAGAGACGAGGCTCTGGCATTCATGGCGGCGGCGCGCGATGCAATCGCCCAATTAAACCAGCACGTTGGCAAGCCGGTGGTGAAGGCCATTGAGGTACAAACGGCGCCCAACCGCGCAAATGCCTCGGCATCCATGGCCTCGCTCAAGGCTTCACTCACGACTATGCAAAGCTGGGATTGGCAGGGCGCACGTATTCTCGTTGAACACTGCGATACCTACCTTGTGGGGCAAACACCTGCCAAGGGATTTCTCACGCTGCGTGAAGAACTGGCGGTACTCGGTGAATTAAATCAAACACTGGCCGCTGATATGGGTGTGGTCATCAACTGGGGCCGCTCGGTCATCGAAACCCGCACTGCGCGCGGTGCCTTAGATCATATAGAACAAGCAAAAGCGGCCGGTCTGCTGGCAGGTTTAATGTTTTCCGGAGTCACCGACAGCGACAACGAATATGGCGCCTGGAAAGATACCCACATGCCGGCGGCAAAATCCGCACACGGCACAATTGGCGCCGACGGCTCGCTGATGACCGACGTCGAAATGAAAAAATGTGTAGTGGCGGCAGGCGGCAGTGATTTGCCCGTGCTGGGCATTAAATTAGGTGTGCGCCCGAAAGATGCACCCCTGGCAGATCGATTGGCCTATATACGCTCGGCGCTGGCGATTTTGGACACAGTATAGGCCGCTCTGCAGTACGATTAATTGCCGCTTTACTTCCTTGTGAGCCCCACTGATTGAGCTGGAAACCAGTGGGGTGGCGAATATGGCGAAGCCCCACGCTTTGAAATACTGTTGTTGCAACATTGTGCATAGCAGTGGCGGACTTAACGGCTTTGGCGCGATGAATGGCCATATAGCGCTCACCCAATTACTCGCATACTCACGCGCTTGCGACTTGTCAATTGCCGTGAGCGCGTTAAGCCCTCTCGAAATCAGTCTCTTCAAATAGTGCTGATTCCTAGTACGTTTAAGTTTTCTTGTTTTCCAGCATGTGAAACAGTGGCGGTGCATGCATTAAAAAATTCTGATGCGAAATATTCCAGGCGTAGGCGCCGGCGAGCGGAAATACTACTGTGTCGCCAATGGCGATTGAGGCCACTTGTTGTTGCCGGGCAAAAACATCCTTGGGGGTGCACAGTTGGCCCACCAGCGTTACTGATTGCTGCGTCAGTGTCTGACCTCGCCTGGTGCCGGGGATCACCACGAAGGGGTGATTGTGCGCCTGCGCGGCCGGCGTGCGGAAGTGGTGGGTGCCGCCACGGCAGATGGCGAAGTATTCCCCGTGATTGCGTTTAATGTCGAGTACTTCAACGGCGTAGTAGCCGCAATGGGCGGTCACATAGCGACCGCATTCAAAGCGCATGCGGGTATCTATCATGGCTTCTTGGGTGATGAGCGTTTTGAGATTCTCGCAAAAGCGCGTCCAATTAAAATGTGGCCATTCACCTGTGCCCGTTAATTGTTTTGGGCTGGCCGCATAGTCGATACCCATGCCCCCGCCGACGTTAAGCACGGGTAGCGTTAAGTGATAGTCGCGACACCAGTGTTTAACGGTGCGGCAATAGTGCTGAATTAACGCCAGCTGGGCGAGATCGTCCAGTTGATGCGACAGGGAATGAAAGTGAAAGCCCGCCAGCTGTAATCGCTTGTTGCGGGCAATCAGCTTGAGTGCTGTGTCCAGCTCCGAGGGATCGATGCCGAAGGGCGTGGGTTTACCGCCCATCGCCAGACGAGTGCTGTGCACGCCGTTTAGGGTAATGTTCATGCGCAGGAAAACCGTGGCGGAGCAATCGAGCTGGTCGCTCAGTGTCGCCAGCCGTTGCAGTTCGGTGAGGCTTTCCACATGGAGAGCGTCCACGCCGGTTTGCAGCGCCAGGCGCAATTCGCTGTCCATTTTACCCGGGCCGCCAAAAATAAGCGGTATACCCGGTTGCTGCTGTTGCAACCAACGCAGTTCTCCGCCTGAGGCCGCTTCAAAACCTGCCACAATGGGCGCCAATGTCGCGAGAATATTAGCATCGGGATTGGCTTTAGCCGCGTAAAACAATTCGGCGTTGTCTGGCAGTTGATCGACCATTGACTGTGCGTGGCGGCGCAGTTCGGGCAGGTCGTAGATGTATGCGCACAGCGGGTCGTCACTTTGTGCACGTAGCTTTTCTAACAGCTGTGTATCAATCACGCCTCGCCCTCCAGGAATTGGCTGCCAGTGGCAATCGCCGTTATTGGGTTGGTTAAATCCACATACCCCGATCGGCGGTCCGCCTGTTGTAGCAGTCGGGTAGTAAAATTTGTTTTGCAGGGAATTGGGGCGCCCTTAAGCAGGGCCGTAAGCTCCGGTTGTTCGCCGTTGCTGCGCTGCCAGCGATCGATTATCTGTCCAAGCTCCTGCCACAGTTGCTGTTCGAGCTGGCTTCTGCCATCGGCGCAGTGAAAAATTGCTTCGCTTAAATTATTCACCAAAACACAATAGGCTATGCGCTGCCACGCTTGGGTACGGGTGTAGTAGACAGAGGTGCGCGCGCGCACTGATAAACCTGTTAATCGCTCTTTCGGCCAGTGTTCAGCCAACAATTTAGTGCCTTCGAGATCGCGAATCCAAATATGATCTGGCCAGTCTTTGGTACTGCCAATTAATACATTTTGCAGGTGTGGCTCAAAGATCACCCCTTCGATAAACGCATAGTGCAACACGCCTGAAAGCAGGCATTGTGCGTAGGCTGATAGCCATTGGCGAGCAACCGAATCATAGTTTTGCCGTCGCTTGTTCGCGATCTGATTGATGCGCGCGGTGGCGAGGCTGTGACCGTCGCTGTCGTAGGCGAACAGGCTGGCGGCCACTTCTATCTGTGCGCCTTTTACGTGTTGTGCACCCGTGAAATTATCCCGGTATAAAATACCAAAGGATTCCCGCAAGCACTGCGCGCCGTCTAGCCCTTGTTGTTTGGCAAAGGTCTGTAAGTTAATGGTTGTGGCAATGGGCTCCAACAGACAGGAGAAGTGTGGAAGTTGCTGTTTGAGCGCGCGCTCCAATGGTCGCAGCAAATCGGTGAGCGCCACGGCACTTTCCAGCTCGTACCACGCATTTTTTCGCACGCAGTTGGTGAGGCGGACGTGGATGGAAAATTTTAATTGTAGCGACAGTTCAGGATGATACAAGGTGCGCACAGAGGAGGTGGGTGCCAGGCTTTTGCCCAGGCACCCCAGGGGAGTCATCAGCCCCGCATCAATGGCAGCGCGGGCCAGTGGCTGACGCAGAATGTACTGCGCCTCCCAGGGGTGACAGGGGTAGAGGCAGTCCGCCTGTTCGTGTAAGTTTTCGAACAGCGCGGTAGCCGCGCATTGCGTGCCTATTTGTTCTATCAGTTGTGGTTGTACGCGAAACCAAAACAGTGGAAAGCGGGCGTAGAGCTCGGGCGAACAGGCAAGCATGTCGTCCATGCTCACGCCATGCCGACTTTTGGGTGCAGGGTGAAATGCGTGGCCCCATACCAATGATTGCTCGGCCCCCAAAAAAACATCCTTGGGTGGGCGCTTTTGTGCGCGTCGATTGAGAAAAGCCTCACTGACTCTAATGCTGTTTTGAATTTGCTCAAATAAATCGCCGTTGTAGTCGGTGCGCAGCCTATTTGCCATGTGTTGGAGCAGCAGATGGCTGAGCTCCGTGGCCGCGATCCGCTGCCAACTGCCATCGCGCTTAAGGTAGGGCGCGGAGACAAAGCGACAGCGGCCAAGTAGGCCGATGTGATCGGCACAGATTAGTAGCTGTGTTTGTGCGTCAAAGTGAATGTGTACCAGCTGGCCTTGGCCGTGCGTGAGTACGCGCGGCGCATGAGCAACTTGCGCGTTAAAAATTACTTGGTGCGTGGGTAGCGCATATTCGCGCAGATAGCAGTTAAGTAGGCACTGAATGGCATTGTGTTCCGCCAATTCGCGGTGCAACCACTGCGTTGTATTCGATAAGCCAGGGTGGTGTGCTGCGGGAGATTCGGATGACCGGGTGTTAAGCGGAGTAGTCAGCATGCTTGATACCTCTGGAGTGTTTGATCAGTAAAGCGGTACCCAAGGCGGCGCAAACCGCCGCGGCAATGAATGGGCTTCGAGTATCGGTTACGCTTACGCACAGCCCGGCGAACAAACCCGCACCAACGCCCGCCCATTTTCCGTAAGCATCGTAGCGGCCAAATAATGCCCCTGCGCGCTTACTAGATTTAACGTGTTCGCTGAGCAAGCGGTGTAAGCCGTGGTAGGTCAATAGCATGCCCAATCCAAATAGCAGGCGTGCTAACACCAACAGCCAGATGTCGGAAAGCAGGGTATGTAGCACGCAAGCGCACAATAGCAGCAGCAGCCCCGTGCGCGCTTGCGCGTCGGCGCTACCGGGTACTTTGGGTAGTGCAAAGGCTCCCGCGAGATACACAGCGTGGGGCAAGCTGTACAGCAGGCCCGCCAGGCTGTCGGATTGGATATGCAACGCTTGCAAGTAGTCTAAAAAATAGGGAAAGGTGAGCACCATTGCGGCGCAAAATAAGAATTGAAGCGCCAGTACGCCGTTTAGCGTTACTTCGGGTGCAGCACCGTCCGTTGGTCTACATGGCGCGGTCAATTTTTCTGCACTCATTGGTGTGGTGTTTTCTCGCTTGTCTTGTAAGCTCCGGTCGGAAGGCAAGCGCAGCGCCAGTAAAAATGCCAGTAGTGGCAAAAATGCCAGGTACTGATAGATTGCAAGCGGGTTGGTGCGCTGGGTAAATAGCCCGATTACTAGGGGGGCGGTCAGAAGCGCCAGGCGCGCAGATACCTGTGTGAGGTTTAAACTTTGCGCCAGTCGATCGCCCTGCATTTGCGACGACAAATAGGCGTTGGAGGCAGCCAGCGTACCTCCGCACAAACCTTGCAACGCCAAGCCTGCAGCAAATATAGGTATGCTGGTGGCGCTTCCCGCTACCCAAAAACCCAGCGCCAGCCCCAGTTGCGCGCGCAGCAGCGAACGACGTTTGCCAAATCGATCGGCAAAGCGACCCCAGTGGGTGGCGCTGAGCGCTGTGCAAACAGTGGGTAGTGCAAAAAGTAGTCCCACCAGCAGTATGGGTGCCTTGGGGTCTAAGGTATCGAGCATGCGCGGTAGAAACAGTGGCATACCCAAAACCGTAAAGGCGGCGAGAAAGTGACAGGTCAGTACCGCACTTTGCAACTGCCAAATGTGCCCGGCGCCGCGTGCGTTAGTCATGCCATGGGCCCCGTAGAAAATTGGGCGCCGTAAGCCCGTAGTGCTTATTGATATCAGCTGCGCCGCTGCGCACTTTGGTGAGCAAACTACCGGCACTCAACAAGTACTTTGCGTAGAGCTTCTCGCTGTCGAGCAGGCAGGCGCGTGCGCAGTGGGTATCTGCGCCAGTGGCGCTCAGTACGGAGAGTTGCTTGTCGATTGCCTGCTGGAGCAGCGTGTACAGTGCGCTTCGGCGGGCTATTTTTTTTTCAGCCAGAGCTTCGAAAATTGCGGCAATGTTCAGTTGCAACGTGATGGTGGTAAACATTTGCGCCAGCGGCAATTCGTTATCAACCAGCAGCCGCGTGTCTCGCAGCGCTCTGGGCAAGTGTGCCAGCTGGGGGGCAGCTTGATTAAAGCGCGCCGGCCACAGTCGGGCGGCGTCGTTATCTTTCATTAGCAAGCCGAGCGGCGCATTGTGATTGAAAATCAGCACCGCATTTTGTTGGTTTGCTTCCAGAGCAACGCCATACACAATCCATAGCCTTATGTGGATACCGAGCATTAACTGCAAATACTGCTCGAGCCAGGTATGAATGTCGCCGCTGTAGTATTGCGCGGCCAGCTGTTCGACATACAGGCGTCCGTCGGGCAGTTGCGCAGTCAACGCCGCTACCGGTACCAATGCGGAGGGGTTATCTTCCTTTGTCACCGCGCTGGGGTATTGCCGAACTATGTAGGCCAACCGCTTGTCGTCGCCCACGTGGGCGCCGTGGGATTCGTCGCAATGCAGAAAACTTAGATGGCGGTCGTGGTTGGAGAGTTGGGTAAGAATTTGTGCAAATTGATGACCGTCGTACAGTGTGCTGGGTTTGATCAAGCGCAGATTTTTGTTGCCCAATGTACGCATGAGCAGCGGCAATTTAATGTGCGTTGCCGGCGCACTGCACACCATGACGGTGCGTACCGACAGCGTGGGTTCAACTTCCAGGTAGGCCGGCTGAAGTTTAATGATGCCCTCGGGTAAGAATTGCAGGCTATCGTAGGTCAACGGGTGTACGGGTAACAGGGCGTGCGATTGTTCGAAATCTGCCGGTAGTCCCAGATCGCCCATGCTGGGCCAACAGGCCGGCGGTGCGGATGTTTGTTGCAAGAGTTGACGTTCTACCGCCAGCCAGCGCAAGCGAAATTTTGGTGCAAATTCAGGCGCGTAGTGCCGTAGATCCTCTGAACTAAAGCCCACTTTGGCGCGTGCCGTGGGATAGTAGGGATGATCCTTAAATGCCGCTAATTGCTCGCTGAAAAGCAGCCGGTCGTGCCACTGTTCACACGCAGGTAAGCCGCTTTGCCATTGCAATTCGCGCGCCTCATAGGCCGCACTGCAAAGTTGTTGGTGTTCGACCGCACTTTCTGCCTCCGCCTGGTAGGTGGCCAGGGCGGCACGAGTCTCATCGTCTTCGCGCTCACCCAACAGCGTTAGCCAGGCGGCAAAACCCTGTTGCCACTGCCATTGTTGCCCGTTGAGCGCGAGCCACCAATCGCCGGTGGCGCGCCATGGCTGCATGTACTGCGAGGGCTGTACAGGTAAACACAGTATCTTTTGCCGCCAAAGAATTTGCAGGCAAAGATGGTTGTCAAAGCGCGCTGCAATTGCCGGCGGGGCGATAACTTGGGCGCGGTCTAGAAGGCCAAATACGTTTTCGCGCAGGCAGGCATCAATGATACGGCGGCTAATTCGACAGACGCTCATGCTTGAATCTCCCAGGATAAACTTTTTACAAATTGGTCCATGGCGGGGTGCAGAGCCGACTCGTTATCGGTGCTCGCCGTTATGACTCCCAAATAATCTTTGTTGGAGTGACTGAGCTCTATTCGCTCACCGGGTTGCTTGAGCGGCTTAAACTGCAAGGTTACATTGTGCGCGCGTTGGGTGTGGCCCGGTTGAATCTGGACAAGATGGCCGGATTGAGTGGCGGGCAGGTAGCGGATGAGTGCGCGCGCGTCGGACGTCTGAGCAGTATGGACTTCGGGCATCTGTGCCAGCGGCCTGCCGGCGTGCAGTTGTAGAATGGTTTCAAACCAGTTGAAGGGCAGCAGTTGATCCAACAGAAATTCGCGCTGGTCGCCCACGCTGCGATAGTTGATTTCAACCAGTACCGGCCCATTGGGTGTGGCGATAAATTCGCTATGACAGGCGCCCAGGCCCACGCCAAATTGTTTAATTTGAGCGACGGCTTCCCGCTGGTACCGACGACTGATTGGCCCCTGCCACTGGGCTTGTAGTTCTACAAAGTGGGGCGGCGCCGACAGCGTGACATCAAAGCCGCCCACTACCACTAGCGCGTTGCCGTCGCCCAGGGTTTCGAGTGTAAACAAAGGCCCTTCCAGTAAGCCTTCTAGCAGCAGCTCCCCCGCGGGGTGCTGGCGATAGAAGTTATCGCGGCACAGTTGCAGAGCATGGGCGTCGTTGCATCGCTGTACGTGTAATCCCGAAACGCCTTCGGCGGGCTTGGCTATCAGTGGGAACTGGAGGTCCTCGGGCAGCGGTGTATGCGCAGTCAGGCGCCGCGACCAGGTGCTGGGTAGCGCTAACTTGGCCAAGTGCTCCCGCATGGAGTGCTTGTGCTTGGCGCGGTAGCAGGTGTGCCAATTTTTGGCGGGTAAGCCCAGGTAGTCTGCCACCAGCGCAGTGGCCGTTTGCAGGTGATCGCTGTTGGTAAATACCAGTTGTGGGTGCAAGCCCCGCGCCTGCACACAGGCCAAAATGGCCAGCGGGTTAAACACATCGCATTCGATGATGGCCGCTGGTGCGTGACTGGGATGTTGTTGGTAGTAGTGGCCGTAGGCGCGGCCGTGATCGGTCACCAAGGTAACCCGATAACCTAATTTGTGCGCAGCCGGAATAAAGCCCTCGGTGACTGCGCTGTTTAATACCTGTGCGATGAGCAGCATGTTGCGGTGCATGCAGATCTCCCTGAATTCGAATGAATGGGTCAACCTGCCTGCGGCGTATCGATCGATTGCCGGTGGGTGGGAATTGATATGGCGCGCACTCTACCGAATGCGTATTCAATTTTGCAAATGATAATTGTTCTTGTTTATTTTTTTGTCGCTCATTGCCTCTTGGTGACGCCAGTTTCCGATGAGTCGCTTGACGCCTATTCGCCGAAGTTAAGATAATAATCGTTCTCATTTGTGATTTAAGGCGTACGGATGTTGGTTGAAAATGCACTGCGGAGAAAAATGGAAAATGGTACGCCAGTATTTGGATTGCTGAACTCACTCCCCTCGCCGCTGGTGTGCGAAATGCTAGCCTATGCCGGTTACGACTTTGTGATCATTGATACCGAGCATCAGCTGTTGTCAGCTGAGGGGTTGCAGCAGTGTTTGCGGGCTGCGGCGGCGGCGGGGATTTGCGCGTGGGTCAGGGTGCCGCTCTGCGAGCCTCAAATGATGGCCCGCGCGCTGGATTTTGGTGCGCAGGGCATAGTTGTGCCGCGCGTGCGCAGCCGAGCGGAGGCCGAAGCCGCGGTGGCGGCGGTGCGATTTCCGCCGCAGGGCACTCGCGGAATCACTGGTGGACGAGTTACCGGCTTTGGTCGGCTGGGCATCGATGATTACATGACACGGGCTAACCGCGCGGTGATGTTGGTGCTAATGGTTGAAAATCCCCTCGGGCTGGCAGCGCTACCTGATATGCTGACCTTGCCAGGAATCGATATGGTGTTGGAGGGAGCGCTGGATCTGAGTATCGCCATGGGGTATGGCAGCCAAGTGGGGCATCCGGCTGTACAGGCAGCGCTGCGCACTATGGCTCGACACTGTGCCGAGGCGGAGGTGCCCTATTGCGCCATTCCTCGTCAGCCGGGTCAACTTGCGGCGTGGTGTGACGCCGGCGTGCGCGCCTTCGTACTTGGCGAGGACAGGGGAATTATTTTTCGCCAGCTACGCGATTATCTGGCCGCGCAAAAAGCGCAACTGCCTAATCTGCCCAAGCCCGACGCTGCGGCTGGGGCAATTGTTGGCGAGTTGCGGAGACGCGGAGCGGCCGTTTAATCGCAGGGGCAGTGTCGTCGAGCGCAGCGCACTTGCGGATGCAAAGCTAAACCCCTAGCGTTAATGCGCTAATTCCCAAGGGGCGGACGCTGGTTAAGGCGCGGCGTGGACAGGTGCGTGCACAATAGACCGCGTGCCAGCACTATTGATTTTCAGCAGCGGAGAGATGTGCACATGCAATACACCTTCAATCGTATTTACCCGACTGGACTAGCGCAAAGCATAACGGGCCTGCTGGCGCGGGCTTTGAGTGTTGCACTTCTGGCCGGTCTGCTGGCGCCCCCTGCCTTGGCGGACGCCAGTGGCGTACAACGTGTGCTGGCGGCACCTGATCGCGCGCAGGCGGATCGGGCTCGCGATCAGCGCGATAAAGCTGCCGAGGTCATCGGCTGGATGAACATCGCGCCCGGCAGCAAGGTCGTAGATATCTTTGCCGGCGGTGGATACTGGAGTGAATTATTTGCCGCTGCTGTGGGGCCTAACGGACAGGTGTTAGTGCACAATAATGCCGCCTATCGCCAGTTTGTGGGCCCGGATGTGGGTAAACGTTTTGCGGGTAAAAGCGGTCCGGCGCAAATTCACGATCGAGAGGTGTCGAATCTGGCGCTGGGACACAACCAGCACGACTTAATGTATATGGGGCTGAGCTTTCACGATCTGTATTTTGTGAATGAAAAGGATGGTTGGCCGGCCATTGACGATAGCCATTTTATTGCGCAGTTGTATCGAGGCCTGGTGCCCGGTGGTCGCCTAGTAATCGTCGATCACCAGGCGGCGCAAGGCAGTGGTGCCGCGGCGGCGCAGGCTTTGCACCGCATAGAAAAAGCCTTTGTGGTACAGCGTTTGACGCAAGCGGGCTTTACCCTGCGATCGCAAAGCGCACTGTTGGAAAATGCCACGGACGACCCAGCTGTCAGTGTGTTTGACGCCAGTGTCCGGGGCAAAACCAGCCGTTTTCTATTGGAATTTGTGAAGCCCGCGCAATCTTGAGCGCTTGGCACCGTTGAAAGTACTCGCTGGGCGATTACGGGATTCATGGCGAGCGCAGTGCGGGAATTTAGAGCGTTAAACTCATACGTGTATTACTCGCCGACAGGCTGCGAACCCCGGCCAAGTGCAGCACTACATCGAGTAACTCATCCCAGGGGTTGGCCATGCGCATACCTTTAACGGCGCGATCTATGCCGTTGGCCTTGCGCAGCAGCATCTCCAGTTCGGCGAGCCTAAGCCTGCCCAGGGCTGTTTTAATAAGATTTTTGCGACTGTCCCACACGCCCGCTTGTTTACAGGCCCAGTCGAAATTACTGCCGTTTTCGGCGCCGTGCGCCACTTGAATGAGGCTGCGAATTTCGCGGGCCAGTGCCCATAAAATGGCGAGGGGTTCGGTGCCTTCTCCGCGCAGTCCTTGGAGGTTGCGCACCGCGCCTTGGGTATCGCCCATTAGAGCGCGGTCCACCAGGCCAAATACATCGTAGCGGGCCGAATTAGCCACGACGTTGCCCAATTGCTGTGCCGTAATGTGTCCGTCGTCGGCCAACAATTTCAATTTTTCGATTTCTTGCGCGGCGGCCAATAGATTGCCTTCGATACGGGTGGCGAGCATGTCCACCGCCGTGCGGTCGGCGGTTAGTCCCGCCTGCTTCAGCCGGTTGTTCAGCCACTGCGGTAGCTGTGCGCTATTGATTGGCCAAATTTGTACAAACACGCCGGCGCTTTCGAGCGCGCCGAACCACTTGGCCTTGAGACTGTTGCGATCTAATTTGGGCAAAACCACCATCAGCAGGTTGTCATCGGGAGGTTGCTGCGCGTACTGCTGCAATGCTTTCCCGCCCTCGGCGCCGGGCTTGCCATTGGGGATGTGTAATTCGATGAGTTTTTTATCGGCGAACAACGACATGTTGGCCGCGGCGTTGGCCAATTGATGCCACTCAAACTGGTTGTCGGTTTGGTAGCGCTCGCGCTCGCAAAACCCCTGGGCTCGCGCCGCTGCGCGCAGGGCGTCACAGGCTTCCTGCACCAGCAGATGCTCGTCGCCGCTAATCACATAAATAGGCGCCAGCCCTTTGTTAAGGGCTGCGCTCAGCTGTTCAGGGCGCAGGCGTGCCATTGGCGTCCTGTGCGGTTACCGCGTTTGTTGGCGGCGTTTTGATAAGGAAGCTCAGGCGGCGAATAATCTGGCTCGCGAGATCGCGCGTCATTTCGCGCTGGACTAATTCGCTTTCGCTGGCAGAACCGAGCACTTGGTTGGCGTCGAAGTTGACGCTGCGGGTGATTTGTACTTGGTCTGGCAAGCCGAGCAAGGCTCCGGCGGGATTGCGGAATTCGAAATCGGCACTGCTGATAAATTCGTACTGAGCGGCGAGTGCGTCGCTGCCGAGGGCCGCTGTGCGACGATCCTTGCGCTCGTTGGCGATGGCCAGTGTGTACTGTGCATTGGCAGCCGATTGCGCCACCGCGATGTCGCTTGCTTGCAGTTGTTGGCTCAGTGCTTGATGGAGACTGGCGCTGGCGCCTTGGATGTAGATGCTGTGCAGATCGCTGGGTAAGTTCAGGGAACCGCGCAGGTGCCAGCCGCAAGCGGAGAGCAAAAACACGCAGAGAAGGGCCGTAGCCCGCGTCAATATTTTCATGTCGATCCGTGTAATAGCGCCGCACCCAGAGGTGCGGCAGGTGATTATTTCACCGCGAAGGTGACCAGTTTGCCCGGAATTACCTTGCACATTTTGATCTCAACCCCGTCCAAAAACTTTTGCACATTTTCGTTGGCCTTGGCCAGGGCGATAATGCTGTCGTTGTCGGCGTCGGCCGCCACGGTGATTTTAGCGCGTACCTTGCCATTGATTTGCACGACTAGTTCCAGCTCACTTTTTACCAGTGCTGCATCGTCGACTTGTGGCCAACCGGCATCCAGAAGATTGTCGCTATGGCCTAAAGCCTGCCACAACAGGTGGCAGATGTGCGGCACGATGGGCGCCAACAACTGTACGGCGGCCACCAAGGCCTCGCGCTCTACGGCCAGGTCTTGGTCGGCCTGGCGGTCAAAGCGCGAGACCTCGTTGAGCAATTCCATCACCGCGGCTATGGCGGTGTTGAAGGTTTGGCGGCGGCCGTAGTCGTCGCTTACTTTTGCAATGGTTTCGTGGGTCTTGCGGCGCAAATCTTTTTGCGCGCCAGTGAGTTTGTTCACATCCAGCGCAGGTGTCGTGCCGGCCTGCTGGTGCGCGTAAACGGCCTTGTAAAGTTTGCGCAAAAAGCGGTGCGCGCCTTCCACGCCGGCGTCGTTCCACTCTAGCGATTGCTCGGGCGGTGCGGCGAACATGGTGAACAAGCGCACAGTGTCGGCACCGTATTGGTCGATCAACTCTTGTGGGTCCACCGTATTGCCCTTGGACTTGGACATTTTGGTGCCGTCTTTTAATACCATGCCCTGGCACAGCAAACGTTTAAAGGGCTCGTCGCCGCTCACCAGGCCTTCATCGCGCATGAGCTTGTGGAAAAAGCGCGCGTACAGAAGGTGCAAAATAGCGTGTTCGATACCGCCGACGTACTGATCCACGGGCAGCCAGTAATCGGCCGCCTGCTTGTCGATCATGCCGCCGTCAAAATTGGCGCAGGTGTAGCGCGCGTAGTACCAGGAGGACTCCATAAAGGTGTCAAAGGTATCGGTTTCGTGCTCGGCTGGCTGGCCGTCAATCTCTGTCTTGCGCCAGCTTTCGTCTTGCTTGATCGGCGAGTGGACGCCATCCATGGTGACCTCTTCCGGCAACAGCACGGGCAAGCGCGAGGCGGGCACAGGTATTTCCTGGCCGTCTTTCAGATACATCACTGGAATTGGCGAACCCCAGTAGCGCTGGCGGGATACACCCCAGTCGCGCAGGCGGTAATTGGTGGTGATTTTGCCTTTGCCTTCGCTCTCGAGTTTTTTGGCAATAGCATTGAAGGCGGCTTGGAAGTCTAGCCCGTTAAATTCACCGGAGTTAATGAGCGTGCCTTTTTCCACGATGGCGGCTTGGCTCAGATCGCCTTCGCCGTCGATCACTTGCGCGATGGGCAGCTGATATTTCTGCGCAAATTCGAAGTCGCGTTGGTCGTGCGCGGGCACGGCCATGACGGCACCGGAGCCGTAATCCATCAACACATAGTTGGCCACCCACACGGGCACGGGTTCGCCAGTGAGCGGGTGTAGAGCGGTGATACCTGTGTCCACGCCTTTCTTTTCCATGGTGGCCATATCGGCCTCGGACACAGATTGGATTTTGCACTCGGCGATGAACGCGGCCAGAGCCGGGTTGGTTTCAGCCAGTTTTTTGCTGATGGGATGCTCGGCGGCGAGGCTGACATAAGTGACGCCCATGAGGGTGTCCGGGCGAGTGGTGTAGACGTCGAACGCTGTGTGTTCGCCCACGGCCTCGGCCAGAGCGAAGGTCATGTCGACGCCCTGACTCTTGCCAATCCAGTTGCGCTGCATGGTGCGCACCTGCTCTGGCCATTCGTCGAGTTGGTCTAAATCATTGAGCAACAGCTCGGCGTATTCGGTGATTTTAATAAACCACTGGGGGATTTCCTTGCGCTCTACTTTGGTATCGCAACGCCAGCAACAGCCGTCGATCACCTGTTCGTTGGCCAGTACGGTCATATCGTTAGGGCACCAATTTACCGCCGAGACCTTTTTGTAGGCCAATCCCTTTTCGATCAGACGGGTGAAGAACCATTGCTCCCACTTGTAGTAGTCGGGCTTGCAGGTGGTGACTTCGCGACTCCAGTCAAACCCAAAACCCAAGCGCTTCAACTGGCCGCGCATATAATCGGTATTGGAATAGGTCCACTTAGCTGGCGCGGTTTTGTGCTTGATGGCCGCATTTTCCGCCGGCAGGCCAAAGGCGTCCCAGCCCATGGGGTGCAGGACATTCTTGCCCTGCATACGCTGGTAGCGGGCGATAACGTCGCTAATGGTGTAGTTGCGCACATGGCCCATGTGCAGCTTGCCGCTGGGGTAGGGGAACATCGACAGGCAGTAGAACTTTTCGCGCTGCGCGTCTTCAGTCACGGTAAAGCTCTGGCGCGCGTCCCAGAAAGCCTGGGTGGCAGATTCGATCTGGTCGGGATGGTAGTGTTCGTCGAGCGGCAGGTTAGTTGTCACGATAGGCCTATACTTACTGGTAATGTGTGCAGCGCGGTCTGCGCAAAGCGGCCAATTATAGGGCCTCGGTTGCCAGAATGGTACGGCGAAGGGACGGTGGTTGGCGATTTTGCGCAAGCCCTGTGAATGGGAGGTGACAGCATGGCAGATTTTCGCGATGAGCAAGACCCGGGTGGCGTCCAAAAACCCGATCTGTCGGAGCAGCTGAGCGAGGCATTAGCCTCTGAAATCGGCAGCTTCGTCAAACTGGAACTGGCCGCCGAACAGATGTTGGAAGAGGAGGCTTCGCTGGTGAGCGCCTACCTGAAGGACGATGTGCGCCATGCCCAGTCGTATTTGGCCGACCTCAAGTCCGAGCTGTTGTTGTTGGAGTCGCGCGCGGCCAATTGGCTATTGGAGGCTGCAGATCCCACTTCGGTGGATTGGCTGCAATTGCAGCGACACATCAGTCACGGCGAACAGCTGGCCATGGCCGACGAGGTGGTCGAAAATGGCCGATTGCAGTGCCTGGCTTGCGGGGCTGTCACCCGAATCAAAGGTACCGTAACGCTCGCGCCTTGCCAGGCGTGCGGCTGCGATCTGTTTAAAACCCTAACGGCGCACTAGCCCGTGACCCTGCTCCACGACATACCCATCGCGCAGTTAATGTCGCGCCGGCTAACCTGCGTGGCGCCTGCAGAAACCGTGGCCAATGCCCTCCATATTATGCGCAGTCGCAATGTTTCCTGCTTATTGGTGAAGGATACGGGCGGCTTGCGGGGCATTATTACCGAGCGCGACTTGGTGACCCACGTCGACAGTTTGCTCGCCCAGGGGCGATTGAACGCCCAGCAGCTGGGGCATGTGGGCGGTATCATGGCCGAGCGCCTGGACACCGTGTACAGCAATGACAGCTTAGTGGTTGCGCTGCAGTTGTGTATGGCCAAGTCGATTCGCCATTTACCAGTGCTCAACGAGGCCGGCGAGCTGGTGGGCGTGGTCACCCAAACGGATCTGGTGCGTGCCTACGCACACATTTTGGAGCGGCAACTGGCGCTGGAGACCGACAATGAGCGATTAAAGGCACTGAGCTTGGTCGATCCGCTGATGGGTATTGGCAACCGGCGCGCCATGGAGCGCGATATGAGTTACACCCAAGCGGCGGCGAAGCGCAAACAGGCCCCCTATGGGTTGGCATTGTTAGATATTGACTGGTTTAAGCGCTACAACGACCACTACGGCCACCAAATGGGCGATGAGGCGCTTCGGTCTGTGGCCAAGGCTATCGCAAGTACCCTGCGGCAGGGCGATCGACTCTACCGCTATGGTGGCGAAGAGTTGATGCTGTTGTTGCCCGACACCGATGCCCGAGGTGCTCATCAGGCCGCAGAGCGGGCCAGGGCGGCGGTAGAACAGCTCGCTCTGCCGCACCAATCCAGTCCCCTACAGGTCGTTACGTTAAGCGCTGGCGCCGTGGCGGGCTGCGACGAGGATTGGCAAGCCCTGGTGGCGGCGGCCGATGAGCAGCTGTACCGCGCCAAAGAGGCCGGCCGCAACCGGGTGTGTTGAGCGCTGACTGAGTGGCGCGGCGCTTAGCGGCGAATGTCTCCGGCGGTAACATCTTATTGTCACATTTCGAAACGAAAATGCTGCCTTTTTTGGAATAAGAGGAAAAGGCATTGGCTCCGAATTGCTCTATGGTAGACTCATTCGCCTTGGGGGTTGCCCTTCAGACACCTGTAGATAACAACAATAAAATCTACAAGATTAGTGCGTATACCTATAACGATAAGACGTGTTTTGCGAGTCGAGATGTACATTAGTGACAGCAAATTTACCTCGGTGGTGCTGAGCAACCGCCTGGGGCAATCGGTGGACGTCGATGTATTGTGCCACCGGGATGCCAGCCACGATTTAGTGGTGCTGCGCATCGCAGATAATATTGCCGCCCGTCGGCTAGCCAAAAATATAGAACCCTTTGCCAGGCAGCTGATGAGCCTGTGCGACAGCGACCACGAGCGCTTGCAAATAGTGGAGTGGCGCGAGTTCGAAAACGGAGCCAATTTATGGCGCTGGCGTTTCAACTGGGTGGCAGACTGCCCTTTGGACGCCAAGTTGATCCCCGTGAAAGCAGGGCATCACAAGCACATAAATGGACTGTTAAGCAGCCTGACGGCTGCAGCCGCCTGAACGGAATTTGGCGAGGAAGCCTTTGTGGCTTACCAGAGCATTGAGTCAATACGAGTTTTAGCGGAGCCGCTGTATGAAGCCCAACCTACTTCCGAACCTGTCCAACGTGGAATTGCACGATAAGGGCGGCAACCCGGTGCAATTACAAATTCGCCTGTACGAGCTACAGGGGAAATATGCCTTATTTATGGCCGACGGCCCGGCCGCCGCAGTGCTTGCGCGCAATGCCGCCACTTTAATCACTCAGTTGGTGGCGCGGTTGGACTTGCCATTGGCCAGTACCCAGTTCTACCGCCATATTTATTTGCCGCACCAGGGCAGCGTGTTTGGGGCTTTCCAGCTAGGCTGGAAAGCCGATCGCACCATTGGTCACTACACCTTTGCCATGATGACCCCGCAGTTGGAAGACCTGAATATTCGCCGGTTTTTGACCGAAGGGCGCCATGTGCCGGTGTCTTACGCGAAACTGCGCAATCTGGCGTCTGCGGTTTAAGGGCTATACTGAGCGGAGCGCGGCCATTTGGTTGTCGCGCCGGGAGCTCATCATGAACAAACCCCATCGCGCTGCCAATGTGCCCTTCGCAATAGATGTGCAGGCGGGCAAAACCTATTTTTGGTGCGCCTGTGGCCTGAGTCAGACGCAGCCCTTTTGCGACGGTAGCCACAAGCCCACACCCTTCCTGCCTGTGGCTTTCACGGCATCGAAAGATGAGAAAAAATTCTTCTGCGGCTGCAAGGCTACCGCAACAACGCCTTTTTGCGACGGCACCCACAATCGGTAACAGTGAGCATATTGGCCCTGATGTTTGATTGCAAAAATCCTATGCTCTGGTCGCCCTGTCCGGCAAACTCAGGTTTTTACCCGCACAAATAGAGCCTATGAACCTCGACGAATTTGACCGCTGGTTGAGCAGGCGCCACTCGGTGCGCGCGTTTACCGACGAGCTGGTACCCAAAGCGTTATTAGACAAAATTTTTAGCGCCGCACAGCGCGCGCCCTCAAACTGTAACTCACAACCCTGGCGAGTGTGGTTGGTGCGCGGAGAGGCTTGCAAGCGGTTGCGGGCCCGATTGCTGGCGGCCATCGACGCCGGCGAGATATACCCACAGGAGTTTCCCGCAGTTGAACACTTTGAAGGGCCCTTGCGACAACGCCAGGTAGACTGTGCCCGGGCGCTCTACGGGGCGATGGGCATTGCCCGGCAAGACAGGGACGCCCGCTGGGCGGCCATGCGGCGCAACTACGCATTTTTTGATGCACCTCAGGTGGCATTTATCGGCATGGATAAGCGCCTTGGTTACAACAATGCGCTCGATGTGGGGCTCTATGTGCAGAACCTGGTGCTGGCGCTACACGCGGCCGGCCTGGGCGCCTGTGTACAGGGCGCATTGGCGCACCATGCACCCATTGTGCGCGAGTGTCTGGGCATCGATGCGGATTGCGGATTGCTGACGGGGGTGTCTTTTGGTGTCGCCGCACAGGCGCCTGCCAATGATGCCCGCACCGAAAGGGCGCCATTGGCCGAGGTGCTTAGGGTTGTTGAGTAATGGGTTCCGATGCGGATCTACGCGCTAGGTGTTTCCGCCGATAGCCATAACCGGCTGCCAGTGCCACAGCGCAAAGGATCATGAGCGGCAAGCTGCCGGTGACCATAAAGGGGGTGTCCCCTCGACGGGGTTGCAGGTTGCCGGTGAGCGAGGTTTGAGCAAATTGGGGCGCCTGGGCGGTAATGCGCCCTTGGGCGTCGATGATGGCCGAAATTCCGTTATTGGTAGCACGCACCACCGGCCTTTGGGTCTCCAGCGCGCGCATTTGAGCCATTTGCAAATGCTGAATGGGTGCAATGGAGGCGCCAAACCAGGCGTCGTTACTGACCGTCAAAATAGCCTGCGCGTTGCGACTGCCGGCGGCAATCAAATCCGGGTAGACAATTTCATAGCAGACGGCGGGCCAGACCGCCGTATCGCCCAGCAGTAGGGGTGCCTGGTTATCTGGGCCTCGGTGCAATACCGACATTGGCAGGTCGAAAAATTCGATCAGCCCGCGTAACTGCTCTTCAAAAGGGACGTATTCTCCGAAGGGCACCAGGCGCTGCTTGTGGTAGACGCCCTGGCCTTGGCCGAGCACCACCAGACTATTGTGATAGCGCTGGGCCAGGAACTTGCGGCCACTGCGCTCGATGACTTGAGGATTATCGACAATGACGCCGGTCACCAGCGCTGTGTGCGTGGCGTTGGCGTGCGTTGCCTGTTCGGCCATGAAGGGCTGCGCATCGCTCAGGAGTGTGGGCAGTGCCGCTTCCGGCCAAATCAGCCAGTCCGCCTGCAGCCAATGGGGTTTGCTTTCGGTTAACAGCCGGTCATAGGTGGGCTCTAGCCAGTCGCGATCCCATTTGTGCTGTTGGGGAATATTGGGTTGTACCATGGCCACCTGTTTGGGTGAGCCGGCGGCTTCGGTCCAGGGCAGCTCCTGGAGGTAGGAGCCGGCCCACCAGACGAGTAGCGTGCAGCTACTTGCCAATAGGGCTGGGCGCCAGCGCCGGCGCCAGAAGTACATAGGGGTAATGGCGGTAAAACATAGCCACAGGCCAATGCCATAGACGCCCATCACCGGCGCCCAACCAGCCAGGGGGGATTGGAGGTGGCCGTAGCCCGCCAACAGCCACGGGAAGCCGGTAAATATCCAGGTCCGAAAACCTTCGTTTAACACCCACAGGAGCGGCAGTGCCCAGAGCGCCAAGGGGCCCGGATTGAACCTTTGCCAGAGCCAAAAAGGCAGGGCAAAGAGCATCGCCATAAAGGCCACAAAGCCGCCGGTTAGGCTGGCGGCCAACCAAGCCGGGGCGTTGCCAAAGGTGTGAATGCTGACG
>NZ_JBTUOC010000060.1:0-44337 GCF_058345725.1 Simiduia sp.
CTTGAGGTTTCCATGAACGCCAAGCAACCCACCGTCGGCTTTGTTTCACTCGGCTGCCCGAAGGCGCTGGTGGATTCCGAGCGCATTATCACCAAGCTCAAGCTGGACGGCTATGCGGTGGCGCCGGAATACGACAATGCCGATGTGGTGGTGGTCAACACCTGTGGATTTATCGATTCGGCCAAGCAGGAGTCCATGGATGCTATCCGCGAGGCCATGGCGGAAAACGGCAAGGTTATTGTGACCGGGTGCATGGGCAAGGGTGTGGATGCCGAGGCCATTAAAGCGGCAAACCCGGGTGTGCTCAGCGTCAGTGGGCCGGCCGACTACGACACCGTGATGAACGCCGTGCACGAGTATGTCCCCAACGAGGCCATGAACCCGCACCGGCACGAGTTGGTACCGCCAGCGGGTGTAAAGCTCACCCCGAGCCATTACGCCTACTTAAAAATCTCTGAGGGCTGCAATCACCGCTGCAGTTTCTGCATCATTCCCGCCATGCGCGGCGATTTAGTGAGTCGCCCCATTCCCGAGGTTGTGCAAGAGGCGCACGACCTGGTTAGCCAGGGTGTACAAGAATTGTTGGTGATCTCCCAGGACACCAGCGCCTACGGCGTAGACGTTAAATTCAAACTGGATTTAGCCAGTGGCGCCGAAACGCGTATGCAGGATTTGGCCGTTGCGCTGGGTGAGATGGGTGTGTGGGTGCGCCTGCACTATGTGTATCCCTATCCTCATGTCGACAAGCTTATTCCGTTGATGGCGGCCGGTAAAATTTTGCCCTACCTGGATATTCCCTTTCAGCACGCCAGCCCGCGCATACTGAAACTCATGAAGCGGCCCGCGCACAGCGAAAAGGTATTAAACCGTATTAAGCAGTGGCGGGAAATCTGCCCCGATTTAACCATTCGCTCCACCTTTATTGTGGGTTTTCCAGGCGAAACCGAAGACGATTTTCAAACCTTGTTGGACTTTCTGGAGGAGGCGCAACTCGATCGCGTGGGCTGTTTTAAATACTCCCCTGTCGACGGTGCTACGGCTAACGAGTTGCCAGACCCGGTGCCCGAAGATGTTCAGCAGGCGCGCTGGGAGCGCTTCATGGAAACCCAGCAAAAAATCAGTACCGCCCGTCTTGCCCGGAAAGTGGGTCGCACATTGCCCGTAATTATCGACGAGGTGGATGAAGAGGGCGCCATTGGTCGAACCCAGGGCGATGCGCCTGAAATCGATGGCGTTGTGTACTTGAATGAAGAGTTTGATGTGGTGCCTGGCGATATCGTCGAGGTGGAAATTACGCACTCCGATGAATACGATCTTTGGGGCACTCTGGTTCGCTGAGCCGGGTTTCGATAGTGCGCCGGGCATTGAAATTAATTGCGCCGCTGGGGTGTCTGCCCTAGCGCGCTCGGCGCCTACCTTGACGCCTGCTCTGGTGAGCGCTTCGACGCCCAGCTTCCCGTTGACGCCCCGTTAATGGTACGGAGGTTCTTGTGAAAAGTGCCTCCGCGGGGTGTTCGTCTGCCATTTTCATACTGCTGCGCCAACGCGAGATTGGTATAGTGCTCCCTCACAAATAGGGAGCTAGCCGTGTTTATACCCAAACATTTTCAGGGCCACAGTGATGGGCTCGCGTTTATCGCCGCCAACAGCTTTGGGCAACTGATGAGTCACAGTTCTCAGGGCATGGGCTGCACACATCTGCCAATGCTGCCCACCGACAACGGCCAGCGACTCATTGGCCATGTGGCGCGTATCAACCCGCAGGCCGAGCTTCCCGAGGGGCATCCTGTGCTGTGTGTTTTCGCGGGACCGCACGGCTATGTGTCGCCCAGCTGGTATCTGCGCCCGGGTGTGCCCACCTGGAATTACGAGGCCGCTCACGTCAGCGGGCACCTGCATTGGGAAGACGATGCCGAGCGCGCCGGCGAAATTGTCGAGCAGTTAACCGCGTTTTATGAGGCCGCTGAAGAAACTCCTTGGGTGCCCAGCTATCCACCGCAAATGCTAAACGCAATCCGCGCGTTCACGGTTGTTATCGAGCGCGTAGAGTTTAAACAAAAGCTCAGTCAGAACCGTTCCGTCGACGAGCGCAAAAACGTAATTAACGCCGTGCGTGCGCAAGGTAACGAGCCATTGGCTGCGGCTATGGAGGCGGTGCTGCCGCGCGACTAGTCCGCTGCCAATGACTGCAAAGGAGTAATTATGCGAATGAATCACTGTGCTTGGCTTGCAATATTTGCCGCGGTGTTTATCTGGTCTGCCATCGAGCCGAAAGACCGGTTTACCTGGTTTCTCGAGGTGTTGCCGGCAGTGATTGGTTTGGTGTTGCTAATTGCTACACGCCAGCGCTTTCCTTTGACGCCGCTGCTCTATGTGTTGGTATTGGTTCACTGTGTGATTTTGATGGTGGGCGGGCACTATACCTACGCAGAAGTGCCGCTATTTGACAGTATGAAGGACTGGTTTGGTTTTGAACGCAACAACTACGACAAGCTTGGGCACTTTGCGCAAGGCTTCATTCCCGCCGTGCTGGCGCGCGAGATTCTAATTCGCAAGCAGGTGGTAAAATTGGGTGCCTGGCTTAATCTGTTCGTGGTCAGTATTTGCCTAGCATTCAGCGCTTTTTATGAGCTTTTAGAGTGGTGGGTGGCGGCGGCCACCGGCGAAAATGCCGAGGCATTTTTGGGTACACAAGGGTACGCCTGGGATACCCAATCGGACATGATGTTGGCGCTGATCGGCGCAATCTGTGCTCTTGTGTGTCTGGCGCGCTGGCACGACCGGCAGTTGGCGCAACTTGCCGGTAAGCGCTAATTGCCTGCGAATCGGCGGCGCGCCGTTCGGCTAGCCATGCTTGTACAAAGGGCCAAGGCAGCTGCTAGCGAATGGGGGGGATTTCCAGGGGAAGCCGGTCCAGCTGCGAAATGGGGAACAAGTGGGGGTGCGTAACGCGCAGTTGATCCAGTGCTGATTGCAATTGCGCCACCAACCTATCGTCGACATCTTTGCTAAAAGCATAGTAAAGCGCTGAAGTTTTTAGATACGCCACCACTTCGAAATCGTCGGGATTCAAGCCTATGTTGTTTAAAATCACATCGGCGGTGCGCGGGGCCACCGGCCAGATGTCGATGCGATCTGCCTGGAGCATGCGGGCAATACTCACGACGTTATTACCTTGCGCAATTTGTGAGGGCGGCAGCTTGAGGGGCGCTAAAAATTGCGAGGTCACGTCTTCGCGCACCACGCCAAAACGCAATTTTTTTAATTGATCTATTTGGGTAATGTTTAGTTGCCGGTGTTTTTTCGCCACCAGCGCTATGTGCTCCTCTACGATGGGGCCGGCCCATTTAAAGAGTTTCTCACGATTGGGGCTGCGGCTGGTGCTAAACAGTACGCGATTAGTGCCATTTACGGTTTCGTGGTAGCCCCGTGCCCAGGGCTTGACATCGATGATTTCCGGCGTAATAGGGCTGCCTGCTAATTGGCTGGCTGCGACCAATAGTGTGACTGCTTGGCCCGCCACTTTTCCGTCGCGCAAATAATTGTAGGGCGGGTAGTCCTCAGTAATATAAATCAATTGGTTTAATTGTGGCGCGGCGCCCGCCCAAGGGGTGTTTGCTAACAGGGCAATGATGCAGCACCAGCCGTAGCGCAGCACTCTCCGGTAGCGTGTTAGTGCAGTGCCAATGCTGGGGTGCGGGTTTGCGGTCACCAACTTACCTCGTGCGCTTGACGCGTGATTAGCTACAGTATGTAGACAGTATAGCAACAGTCTCCGCAGGGGTTATGTCGCGTCTTTGAAGTTGGAGATTACTGACGCTTGGGGTCCTGCGTAGCGTTTTGCGGCGAGTAGAGTTGAGTTTTACGCGGGGTAATTTGCGGTGTTACCTGTTTGCCTCTAATTGTATCGATGGCATCTTGCAGTTGCTCGACCAGCGCGTCATCTACGTCGGCGCTGAAGGCATAGTAGAGATCCAAAGTTTTCAAGACATAAACGACCTCGTAGTCTGCTAGCTTGGCACCAATGGATTTCAATACATCGAAGGCACTGGATTCACCGTAAACCCACAGGTCTATGCGTCCACTTTGCAGCATTTTAGCAATGCTTTCTGGTTGTACTCCTAGGGTGATGATGGTTTTCTCAAGGTGCAATTCGCGCAGTGATAGCTCACCCACGTCGTCGCGCACGGCACCAATGCGGTAGCGATCCAATTGCGACAGTGAGTCGATGCGAATACCGCGAGCCTTTTTGCCTACCAGCACTATGTGGTTGGTTCCTATGGGGCCGGCCCACTTGAAGAGCGCCTCACGCTCGGGGGTTCGGGTGGTGGAAAACAGTACGCGGTTTGGCCCTTCTAAGGCGTTGTGAAAGGCTCTGGCCCAGGGTTGCAGCAATATGTTGCGCGCCAACACCGGACTGCCGGCGAGGCTGGTGGCCGCAATTAGGAGTTCGACGGCTTCGCCGCGCACCATGCCGTTTTCTTCGTAATTGTAGGGCGGGTAGCTTTCGGTGATATATTCCAGCTGGTTAAGTGATTGCGCATTCAACCTGGGCGCGCCCAGTAAGGCAATGCAGGCAAGCAGGTAAAGCAGCAGCGGTGAACACAGGCGCATAGGGGCATTCTCGCTGGGGCGGAAAATGGGTAAATGGATCACCTTTCTTTTTAAGTATAGGTTAGCCAACCGCAAGCGCGTGGAGGTGCTCATTCGATATGGCTATAACAAATGGATTCAGAGTAAGAAAAGCAGGGCTATCCGATATGGCTGCGCTGGTGCCGTTGTTTGTGGCCTATCGCCAGTTTTATGGAGTCGAGGCACCGGAGGGTGCCGTGCAGCGCTACCTGGTGGCGCGCCTGCAGACAGGGCAGTCTGTAGTGTTGCTCGCAGAGCGGTCGGGCCAGGCCTGTGGCTTTAGTCAGCTATACCCTAGTTGGTGCAGTCTGTCGTTGGCACCTTATTTCATACTGTTCGATCTCTACGTGAGTCGTGGCTGCCGACGTCTGGGTGTTGCACGCCAACTGCTTCAGGCCGCCGCGGCCGAGGGGCTGGCTCAACAGATGGACAGACTCGAATTGGCCACAGCGGTGGACAATAACAGCGCGCAGGCGCTCTATCGCGCGATGGGGTGGCGGCAAGACACCGAGTTTTTGCACTTTGCTTTGCCCTTGACGGGGTCTAGTGGTAGCTAGGCGTGGGCGCCTGATTAGCTGTGCGGCTAAAGGGTGTCGGCCAATACTTTCAGTACATCAGAGCTGGCAATGACACCGGCTATCTGCTGTTTATCGGTCACAAAAACTCGGTGAATACTGTTTTCAACGAGTGTGGCACACACCGCTTTCAGGCTGGCGTCGGGGGCCACGGTAATAACTTGCGGGTTCATAATCTGGTGCACGGTGCAACTTTCCTCAGCCGTAAGACTCCAGGATTCCAGATCTTTTTCGTGAAAATCCAGTGCATAGCTTTCTTGGTAATAATCTTTCAGTTTTGCGAGTTTGTGTTCGCGGTTGGCGTTCTCAAAATGAAAGACATCGGTAATGCTGACCACGCCCACCAGCGAGTGGTCCGAGGCAATCACTGGCGCGCCAGCGATTTGGTGTTTGCGGAAAAACTCGCCCAAATACTTAATCGACCAACCTTCGTAGGCGAATAGAATGTCTGCGTGCATGATATCTCTCGCAGTCAGGTTGCGCATTGAAGATTGTCCTCTCGGTTAAATCAACGGGCCTATGTCAAAAAGTGTAGTAGAGGCTGGGGTTTTTCATAGTAATAGCCCTGAGCGCGAATGACGCCCAGGCGCGCGCACAGCGCGGCTTGTTCTTTGGTTTCAATGCCCTCCTGGACCACGTCCAAGTCGAGTGCCTGTATAAGTTGGCAGAGTCCTTCAAGCAACATCTCCTGGCGTGGATTCTGCTCTGTAGGCAGCAGCGTCTTGTCTATTTTTACGGTGGTAATCGGGAAGTCGCGCAAATGGGAAAGCGATGAAAAGCCGGTGCCGAAGTCGTCCAGTGCTATGCCGTAGCCACGCTCACGCAGGTCTTGTATTAACCCTCGCACAGTATCTTTGTCGTCGATAAACGCCGTTTCGGTGATTTCGAATTCAATTTGCCCCGGCTTGATGTTAGAGGATTTGACACAGTCATCAATAAAATTCAGTAGTGCTGGATCTTTCAGTTGCAGTGGCGACAGGTTGATAGAAAGGTATTGGGTGTCGCTGGTTAGGGGGGGGTGGTTAGATACGACGTCTTCTATGATCCAGCGGCCAATGTCCATGATCAAGTTAGATTCCTGCGCAATGGGAATGAACTTGTCGGGGCTGATCAGCACATTGTTGTGGCGCCAGCGAATGAGGGCTTCGTAGCCCAATACTTCGCCAGATGCGGGCGATACGATGGGTTGAAAAAACATGATCAGTTCACGTTTTTTTAAGGCCTGTCGGAGTCCGTCTTCAATGCGTACGCGCGCAATAAACTCCTGTTGCATTGCGTCCTGGAAATAGCAAATTTGCGATTTTCCCAGACCCTTTGCCTTGTGCATGGCTATGTCTGCTTGGGCCAGCAGCTGTTGTACATCCACGGAGCTTCTGCTTTGAATAGTAATGCCAATGCTCACCGATGCATAGAAGTTAAATGCATCAAACTGGAAGGGCGTTTGCATCACTCTGAGTAGCCGTTGTGCCGCCCGATTCGCATCTGCAGGTGATTTGGTGTTGTCGATGAAAACGGCAAATTCATCCCCGCCAATGCGCGCGAGCATCTCGCCGCCACGCAGACAGCTGGCGATACGTTTGGCCACTCGCTTGAGAAGTTTATCGCCATAGCTGTGGCCCCAGGTGTCATTGATTTTCTTAAAGTTATCGATGTCGATAAAAAACAGGGTGACTGGGTGGGTTCTGGATCTCTGTCTTATGGCATAATCAACGGTTTGCTCAAAAATGAATCGATTGGCAAGGCCGGTCAGGCTGTCTTTTTCCGACAGACTTTTAACCTTATTAAAACTGTCGTGCAGTGCGCTTTCGAGTTCGTGGCGAATGACGGAGTTGGCGATGGCCGTTTTTAGCATGATAGGGTTAATCGACGACTTTAACAAAAAGTCCTGAGCGCCAGCGCGCAGGCATTTTATGGCCAGTTGCTCGTCTTCAAGGTTAGATATCATTAACACGGCAGTGTTGTTTTTTGCCGCTTTGGATTTAAGCTCAAGCATGAAGTCAAGGCCGTCAATATCTGGCAGTAAATAATCCAGTAATATGACATCGTAACGCTTGTCGTTAATCTTCTCCCAGGCGCTATTGGCACAGTCGGCAATGTCTACTGTATAGCTTCCCTGCGTGGCCTTAAGCGAGCGCATGACGCTTGCGCGGTCTAGTTCGTCGTCGTCAATCAATAGTGCTTGCATTATTTTTGCTCGTCGATCGGTAGTTTTACGATGCGCCAGAACCCATCTAGCATTCCGATAAGTTTCATAAATTGTTCGCCAGTTTCGCTTTTTAGAAAATACCCGGCGATAAATTTCTCGTAGGCGCGCATCTTGTCTTCGTCATCGGAGGATGTAGTTAATACAAAAACCACGGTTTCCTTGTGCTCTTCGTCGGCGCGCAGTGCCTCCAGAAACTCGTGGCCAGAGAGCTTGGGAAGATTCAGGTCCAATAAAATAACAAAGGGTTTTTTGATTTCTCGGGTTTTTATCATTTGTAGGGCTATTTCGCCGTCTTCGGCGCGCATGATGCTGTTGCTGATGCGTTGCTTCTGAAAGCTTCGCTGAATAGTCATTGCGTCGATATCGTCGTCTTCGACAAGCAGTAGCGTTATTTCATCATGCGTCATGATTCTTGCCTTTAAACAGGGGGAGTTGGATTGAAATGCTGAGTCCTTGTTCTGGCCTGTCTAAAAGTTGTAGTGAACCATTCAGGCTTTGCACTATTTTAGCAATGATGGCCAGCCCCATGCCGCTGCCTTCGGTTCTGTCCTTTGGGGCTAGCGTTGTGAAGGGGCGAAGAATTCGCTCAAAGTATTGGGATGGCACTCCGGGGCCGTCATCGCTGTAGGTGAATTCTAAGTGATTGTCTTGCACGGTGACCTCAACAAATATCTTTCCATGGTCGCGATGATGGTGTTTTATGGAGTTGTTCACGAGATTTCGGAAGAGTGTTTCTATGGGTGTTTTTGGCAATAGTAAAACGATATCGGAGCATTGCACTTGAAATGCGTTTTTAAAGTCATACATGTTAACGATGTCGGTCATCATGTCCTTGATTGCGATGGGCTCCAGGTTTTTTTCTAGTCGGCCAGCGCGGGAGTAGGTGAGCAAATCGTCTAGCAGCGTCATCATGCGTTGGCATCGCGAGCGAATCAGCGATAGATGGTTTTTTCCTTCTTCTGGGAGTACATCACGGTAGTCTTCATCCAGCCAATCGCTGATGTTTTTAATGCCTACCAGTGGCGATTTTAGGTCGTGCGAGGCCACATAGGCAAATTGATCAAGCTCTTCGTTACTGCGCTTCAGCTCGGTAATGGTGCGATTCAATTGATCGGTCAATTGTTTACGTTGATCGATACACATAAAGCTCAGCGTGATCAACATGGCCTTACTCTTAGAGGAAAATTGTGAGGCTGCGCGCGCTTGCATCCAGGTGGTGCGGTTGTCGTGTAGACATAGTTGTATTTCAAACTCTGCACTGATACCTGGCTCCGTAGCGATGGCCTCCAGGGCAGCAAAAAAATCGGGATGTGTTTCCGGCGCGACAAACTGCATCAAGGGTTTTCTGATTAAATGCTCCTGTGTGTCGTTCAGCCAATCTTGCAGTGTACGGTTGACTTGAACCAGTTTTAGTTGGCTGTCGAGTACGCAAATGCCGTTGGTGCTTGCGTCAAAGGCGCTGTTGATAATGGCCTGCTGGTGCTCGAGTGCCTTAAGGTGCCCAATCGACTCCTGCAAATCGGCCTCCATGAGCAGATAGTCCCGTGATCCGGGCACGGCGGTTAAACTAATGGCAATGGGATTGCCCAACTTGTTAATGGTTCTTTGGGTGTAGTGTGCTGGCGTGGGTTCGTTTAAATGCGCTTGAATGCGCGCCAGTTCTTTTGGCGGAAACAGTTCGTTAATGTGCGAGGCGTCGGCAATGGAGAGCCGGCTATTTTTATCGGTGATGCGGCCGTCGCGACTGATAATGGCAACGCCCTCGTCGATGGTGTCGATGGCGCGTTTGAAACGCACATACAACTGCGCGGCCTTGGCCTCTGCTTGTGTGTGACGTTGAATGCTTCGGAAAAGTAAACCCGCGCCCACCAGCATGGCCAGGCTTAACACCAACACAAAAGTACGTGTGGCCAGATAGTAGTGATTGGTGCCTGGCTGCGCTTGCAGAAATAGCGTGAGCGGCTGCGGCTGCACGTTAACGGATGCACTTGCCAGGGGTTTGTCGGTGTGGAGGGCACCTTTTCCCGCCAGTAGCCTGCCCTGCGAATCCAGTAATTGGTAGTTGTATTGATTGGCATCGGTGTAGGCTTCAATCACTGCGCTGAGCTGGCTGAGCGGTAGAGACTGCGATTGGCCCGGGCGGGCGAGCGCTAAACCATTGGGTGTATTGCGCACTTCAAGGGTGAAGTTTCGCTGCGAGGGTTTGCTTTGAACGGAACTGTTCTGCATGGCGTTGCGCGGGTTTTGTTGATCCGACAGCAGCACCTCGACCAGCGCAAGTTTAAGTTCAATGCGATCCACTAATACGAAGATGTCGGCTTTAGATTGTCTGAACTGCCAGAGTTCGCCGGCGCGAATTGGCACTAACTGAAACGCGAGAAACATAACCAGCAAAAGGGGCGCACTAAAAGCCAGCTGCCAGGCCAGGGGATCGCGCCGGGTGAGCTGCTGGCGCAGGTCGAACAGCAGGCCTGCACTAATTAACGTGAGCCCTATGGCAGTGTGCGCGGCCATGGCGGTGAGCTGGCCCCAACCGTAGGCGGGCGTTAAGTTGGTGAGATAGCCCAGCAGCGCCAGCACGCTCAATCCCAGTGTGAGGGCGCATAGCACCGTGGCTATCAGTGCGTGCTGGGCGCGCGGTAATTTGAGCCAGCCAGTACTGGCGATGAGCATAAATGCCAGTGCGGTATTGGGCGCCATGCGACCCGGGTGTGATGTTTGCGTTTGCAGGTAGTGCTGCATAAACAACTGGTCGATGCCCACATCTATGTGCAGCAAGTACTGCAGTAATGTGACAGCGGGAATGCCAAACAGACTGGCGGTAAGCAGCTTGCGCAGGGGCGAAGGCGGGTGAGAAAAGGTAGAAATAAAGCCGGCGGCCAATAAGAAACACAGCGCGGTGTTGTACTGCATGGGTACCCAACCTGGGTACATTTGTACAATTTGGTTGATGCCGGCGTGCCAGCCGAAAATTACCAGGCCCCCCAGTGCAGCCACGACACTGGGGAATATTGAGCACGACCATTGTGAGCGCGCGTTACCATCCATTAGCTGACACCGTCACTGTAGCTTATGTGATGAGTGTAGCTTAACTCCTGCAACCCACGCGCACAGTGCGCCGCTTAACTAGCCTGTAGGGTTTTTTACGCTAGATTCACCACACTGATTTCACCCAGGTGCTTGGCTTTCACGCGTCGCACAATAAGCCAGTACACTAGTGCTAAAATTGTGGTGGACGCCAAAAACCACACGCTTGCAAACAATGGTTGTTCGAATAATTGGCTCAGTTGCCACAGGTTGCTGGCAATCCAGTAAGACAACATCAAACTCCAAATTAGCGAAAAGCGCAGCCAGCCCGAGCCTGCTTCCCGCTGCATGGCCCCCAGTGTGGCAACGCAGGGCGCATAGAGCAAAACAAAGGCTAGGAAGCAAAAGGCAGCCCAGGCCGATGGAAACAGGTTGGCAATGGGGCTGTTGGCAATCAGTGCGACATCTACACCTTCTTCTGCATCCGACTGCAGGCCGAACATAGCTTGGGTGTTGTCTTTAATGCTGGTGAAGGCCGCACCCAGGTCGCCCATAAAATCGGGCGGAGTGTCAGCGTAGTTATCCTCGGCGCCGCCCTCGTCGGTGTACAGTGTTTGGATGGTGCCCACCATCACTTCCTTGGCAAATAAGCCGGAGAACAGCCCCAGAGTTGCCTGCCAGTTGTCTTCGCCAATACCGATAGGTGTCAGCATGGGAGTGAGTTTTTTACCGATCCAGGCCAGCGCTGAATCCGGGCTGCCGGGAGCGCCCCAACTGCCGTCGGTTTTCACAGCGCCCAGGCAGGACAACACAATCACCACCAGCATGATCCGCTTACCCGCGCGCATCATAAAGCTGTGCAACCGGTGGCCGGCCTGAGTAAATACGTTGCGCCAGACTGGGCGCCGGTAAGAGGGCATTTCCAGAATAGAGGGTTCGTGGTAGCGACCAAACAGGGTTTTGCGCAACAGCCAGGCCGAGCCCACGGCCACGATAATGCCCAGCAGGTAGAGGCAAAAGATGGCAAGGCCGGCCTGCTCGGGGAAAAACGCGCTGCCCACGAATACGTATACCGATAGGCGCGCGCTGCAGGACATAAACGGCGCAATAAAAATGGTGGTCAGACGCGCCGAGGTGGAATTCAGCGAGCGGGCCGCCATCACCGAGGGTACATTGCAGCCAAAGCCCACAATGAGCGGAATAAAGGCCTGGCCGGGAAGGCCGATGCGGCTCATGACGCCGTCGATTACAAAGGCGGCGCGCGCCAAATAGCCGGAGTCCTCAAGCCAGCTCATACACAGGTACAAAGCCCCGATTACTGGAATAAAGGTGGCGATCAACTGAATGCCGGCGCCGATACCGTCGGCCATAAAGGCGATGAGCCAGGCGGGTGCGCCAAGGCTGGTCAAGGCCCAGCGCAGACCCTCCACCACCCAGCTGCCCAGCCAGATATCAAAAAAGTCGATAAAGACGGCGCCAAATTGCACCGACACCATAAACAGCAGATACATGACCAGCAAAAAACTGGGGATGGCAAAGGCTGGGTGCAACAGCCAGCGGTCTATTCGCTCGGTCAGCGTGGGTTCGCCGGTGAAGGTGGTGGCCCGATCGATGGCGGCTAGAAGCCCTGCGTGCGATAGCGGTTGGTGAGGCAGAGGGTTGCAATTGCAATCGACCGCGCCCTCGCTGTCGGCGAGTGGCTGGCTGTGCACTGCCTGGCTTAAGGCTTTAAGCAGTTCGCCCATGCCGATGCCCTTGGCGGCAGACACCTCAACCAAGCGGCCGCCGAGCAGCGTTTTCAATTCTTGCAGCTCGAGTTGAATGCCGTGATCTTCCAGGGCATCCATCATATTGAGGGCGATGACTACCGGGCGCCCGGTGGCAATGACCTGGGGAATCAGCTCTGCCTGTCGGCGCAGCTGGGTGGCGTCGATGACCAGCAGAATGGCATCTGGTTCGGCACTGTTTAGATAGTCATTGGTGACCTTGGCGTCGATACTGAGCGGACAGTCCGTGAGCATGTGAACGCCGGGCAGGTCGATAAGCTCAACGGCGGCGCCGTCGAGCCGAAACTCACCGATTTTTTGCTCGACGGTAACCCCGGCCCAGTTGCCGGTGCGCTGGTTGGACTTGGTGAGAACATTAAATAGGGTGGTTTTGCCACAATTGGGGCTGCCCACTAAGGCAATTTGCTTCACAGAGAGGCCTTTAACGTATTAGACGGTGACTTCGATGGCCGCAGCGTCTTCCTGGCGAATGGCGTACAGGGCACCCTGTACCTTAGCTTGCATTGGGCCGCGGCCGAGCGCTCGGTGGAGTACCTCGATGGGGGCTCCGGGTGCGATGCCTAGTTGTGCACAGTGGCTGCGCAATACGGCGCTTTCACTGTGAATGGCAACAACACGCGCTGACTGACGAAGATTTAACTGATCAAGTGTCACAAATCTACCCTGTGCAATGGCTGTGGAATAACAGACGGTTTGATAGCGGGCACCCGGCTGGTGAATGGCTCAGTGGCGCTATATTTTGGGGCTCTCACGGCGCTGTCAACGGATGCGCCGGGTACATAGCCCCTGGCGGCACACAAGATAACGGAGATGAGAACTATTATCTTTCGTAATTATGTTCTTCTCTTTGGCTAACATCAAGGTCTGCCGGCACTTTGTGGTTGGCGGGCGACGACTCGGAGCTTGTTCCAGCCTCTGAGGGGAGTACACTGCGCCCGTAAACAGGAGACCTGCTTTGACCCCATCCCGCTTGATGATTGTTGTGGCCGCCATGGTGGCCCTGTCGCCCCTGGCCATGGACAGCTATTTACCGGCCATTCCACTGCTGGCCAGCCACCTGGGTGTGAGCGCGGGCGCGGTGAGTTGGACGGTCAGTAATTTTTTGCTGGGCCTGGCGGCGGGCCAGCTATTGGGGGGCGCCGTTTCGGATCAAAAGGGCCGTCGTCCGGTGGCGCTGTTCGGACTGGTGGTGTTTACCCTTAGCTCGCTGCTGCTGGTCTGGTCGGACAGTTTGCTGTGGGCCAATGGTTGGCGCCTGCTGCAGGGCTTTGGTGGGGGCCTGATCATGGTGGCCGCCACGGCCATCGTAAAAGACGTCACGCCGCCGGAGCAGCTGGCGGCCCAGATCGCGCAAATTGTGTTTGTGGTGATGCTGACGCCTATTCTGGCACCGCTGGTGGGCTCGGCCATGTTGCCGCTGGGGTGGCAGAGCATATTTTTGCTGTCGTTTGTGGCGGCTCTGTTGATGTTGGCGATAGTGGCGCTCTGGGTGCGCGAAACCAATCAAAAGATTACCGGAAAATTGTCGCTCTCGGCGGGCTTTCGCCAGTACGCCTATATTTGGCGCTATCGCAAGCACGGCATGTACCTGGCGCGCTGGCAGGCGTTTACCATCAGTTGCAGCGGTTTACTGGGGTTGGTTTTTGTGACCGTCTCCAGCCCCTTGCTAATGGACAGTTACGGGTTGAGCGGCGCCCAATTTCCCTTTGCCTTTGGGGCCTTTGCCGTGTCTATATTGTTGGGCAATCGCTTGGGTAAATGGTTGGTGGGGCGCTATCGGCCTCAGCACATTTTTCGCATTGGCTTGCGGGTGCAGTGGCTGGCAGTGGCGGTTATGGCAGGTGTCAGCGTGTATAGCACGCCGCCGCTGGCGCTGACTTTGACAGGCATTATGGTGGCTATAGGAACCGGTGCGGCCATTGGGCCCTCGGGTTCTGCCATGTTTCTCAATGTGCTGGACAAGCACTTTGGCAGTGCCACCGCCTTTGAGACCACCGTGCGTTTTTCCGCCGGTGGCCTGCTAGGCAGTTTGGCCACTGTATTGCCCCTGCCTCTGCCGGTGGCCATGGTACTGATTATGTTTATAAGCGTCACCTTGGCGCTGGTATTGGCGCGCCAAACGCGGCCAGCGTGGGATGCGTGTCCCTAGCGGGCAGCCTGCGCATCTCTGCCTATACTGTGGTGAGTTACTTTTACGTCATTCGCCACGGAAACCCAGCCCATGAAGAGTGCCGCCACGCACCCCTTTGAAAGCGATCGCCTCGCGCTGCTCGAGCAATACCAAGTGATGGATTCAGAGGCCGAGCAAGCCTTTGACGACCTCACAGAAATTGCCAGCGCAATCTGCGGCACGCCCATTTCATTGATCAGCCTGGTGGACGACACCCGCCAGTGGTTTAAGTCAAAGGTGGGCTTAGACGCCACCGAAACACCCAAGTCCATTGCCTTTTGCTCCCACGCAATTTTGCAGGACGACGTCTTCGAGGTGCCCAACGCCCTATTAGACGAGCGCTTTGCCGACAATCCGCTGGTGGAGAGTGCGCCGGATATTCGCTTCTACGCCGGCGCTCCGCTCATTACCGAGCAGGGGCTGCCGCTGGGCACCCTGTGTGTGATTGACCAAGTGCCCAAGGCGCTAAACGATGTACAGCGCCAGGCCCTAAAAACACTTGCCAAGCAGGTGGTCAGCCAGTTGGAGTTGCGGCTGCACAATCGTCGTTTAGTTCAATTGAATAAAAATCGCGAAAAGATTTTTGCGGTGATCGCTCACGATCTGCGGGCGCCTTTTAACAGCATACTGGGGTTCTCTCGGCGCCTGAGCTCTAAAGCCGATGCCTCGCGCCCCGAACGCGTGGTCGATATGGCCCAGGCAATTTTGACTGCCTCGACCACGGTGTATCAGCTGCTGGATGAATTGCTGCAGTGGTCGCAACAACGCATGGGTGCCTACAGCTTGCAACTGCAAACACTAGCCATTGCCGATTTGATTAAAACCGACATGCAATTGCTGGGCGACACCTTACAAATCAAGCGACTGACACTTCAGCAGGCTATCCCCGACGGACTTGCCGTGCGCGCCGACGCTACGCTCAGTCACACGGTGCTGCGAAATCTTTTAGCTAATGCCATTAAATATTCACCCACCGGCGCAGAAGTGCGCGTAGAGGCACAGGTGCAGGGCGATGAGGTGGTCATCAGTGTGATTGACCAGGGGGCGGGCATCGACAGCGAGCTGGCCGAGAAGCTTTTCAGGGGCCCAGTAGAAAGCCAGTTGGGGAGTTACGGCGAACACGGCCACGGCATCGGCCTGGGGTTGTGTTTCGATTTTGTCACTATGCAAGGCGGCAAGATCTGGCTGGATCGGGCACATGGGCCCGGCACCAAAATCAGTTTTAGCCTGCCCCGCGCTGAGTAGCGCTGGATTGTTTTGCTGGTACGCTAGCGCTATTATGCGGCGCATAAAATTCTCACAGGCAAGGGTATGCAAGGTTTTCTGTCCGGCTTATATCGCCCCTTGTTGCTATTGAGCGAAAGCGACCATGGATGACACCACCGCCAGTGTACAGGCGCTGCTGGCGCAGGCCCGCAGACCAACGCACCTCACTCAGAAAACTTTGGACGAGCACTTTGAGCTGTTCTGTCTGGTGATGGAGCGCGGCTTTGCCTTGCACACAGGCACCAGTAATCGATTGGTGGTGGAGTATAAATTGTCTGATACCGGCTCCTGCCGGCAACTGCCCAGGGTGCATCCGCAAGGTGGCATGAATTTCCGACTGCCCGAGTCTTGGCTGCTGCCCAGCGACCATTTCCTGTTTTACGACCCCAGCGACGACACCGATTTTCCACAGTTGGCTACCTTCGACGCCGCGTCCAATCGCTTTCTGCAAGCCAGCTGGGAAGACTTGGTGGACTTGAATCGGCTGCACAGTAATCAAGTATTGCCGCTGGCGAAATTGCGCTCGCTGCGTGGGTTGCACTACATCAAGGACATTGCTTGTCTGCAGCTGTGCGAGTTGAATTTTGATCGGTTATTCGAGAAAGATGCTGCGCTGGCGGAGCAGCTGCGGGGCTTGCTGGCAGATAAAATGTCGCGCCATGTGGAAGCGTCGCGACATTGGTTAAAGGCTTCGCGCAGCGAACAAATCGCGCTGAAATATCTCGCGCGCGACAAAAAGCTGCCCAAGGCGTAGCGGGTTCTCAGTGTGTCTGGTGTTTAACCCCAACAAGATAGGCCGTTCTTTCTGCGGTCTCGGGTTTGCCAAATAGGTAGCCTTGCATTTCGTCGCAATCTTTGCCGCTGAGAAACTGCTGCTGCTCGTAGGTTTCTACACCCTCGGCCACTATTTTAAGCTTCAGGTGGTGCGCCATAGCGATGATTGTGGTGGCAATGGCCACGTCGTCCAAGTCTTCGGGAATGCCGTCCACAAAGGATTTGTCGATTTTAATGACGTCAACTGGCAGGTGCTTTAACCGACTGAGATTTGAGTAGCCGGTGCCAAAGTCGTCAATCGCCAGATTGACTCCTACTGTCTTGAGTTCGTGCAGGGTGGCAATAATGTGGGGGCCCTCGTCCATTACCATACTCTCCGTGATTTCCAGCTCCAGTTGATTGGGCGGTAGTTGAGCTTGTTCGAGCGCGCATTTCACCTTTTCAATAAGTTGGGCGTCGTGAAATTGTCGCGGTGACAGGTTGACCGCAACGGCGATGGGCGCGCAACCCTGGCCCATCCACTCGCTGAGTTGTCGGCAGGCTTGCTGCAGGACCCAGTCGCCGAGCGCCACGATCAATCCCGACTGTTCAGCAATGGGAATGAATACATTGGGGGCAAGCAGGCCGCGAGAGGGGTGCTGCCAGCGCACCAGTGCTTCAACTCCGACGATGGTATTGGTGGCGTTGTTGATGCGCGGTTGGTAAAAAAGCTCAAACTCATTGCGCGCAATACCGGTGCGGATTTCTTGTTCCAGCGTTATGCGTTCAACGGCGCTGCGGTTCATGTCGTCGGTATAGTATTTCACTGTGTTTCGGCCAGCCTCCTTGGCGCCGTACATGGCCGCATCCGCATTGCGCAGCAGCGTGCTGGCGTCCTGCCCGTCCTTTGGAAATAGCGAGACGCCCATGGAGCAGGAGAGGTGCAGCTCTTGGTTGTCTATCTGAAATTTATCGCTCATGGTTTTCAGTATTTTTTCTGTCACTACTTCCGCGATTTTGTTGGAAGTTCCGTGCAGGATTATAAAGAACTCGTCGCCACCAAGGCGGGCCACTGTATCGTTTTCACGCACGCAGTCCTTTAGGCGCAGCGAGGCCATTTTTAGCAGCTTGTCGCCCACATGATGGCCTAAGCTGTCGTTGATATTCTTAAAGCCATCGAGATCAATAAAGATAATGGCCAAGCTTTCATCGCGGCGGTGGGCATCGGCAATGGCGCGATTTAAACGGTCGAGTCCCAGCGCGCGATTCGGTAGCTGGGTTAGCGAGTCGTAAAAGGCCAATTGTTTAATTTGATTTTCGCGGCGCGAGTGACTGATGGCCAGCGAGCTGACGTGCACCGCCATATTGATAATGCGCTGATGACGAGCTGAAGGCGCGCGCTGGTTTTTAAAATACAGGGCGAAGACACCCAGCAATTCGTTGTGAGCAAAAATGGGTGTAGACCAGCAGGCGCGCAGGTCGTGTTGCAGCGCCAGGTCGCGATAATCCTCCCAAAGTGGATCGGTTTCGATGTCGCTGACAATGATTTGTTTGCGCAAAAATGCCGATGTGCCACAGGAACCAGCCTTTGGGCCTATGGCCATGCCATTAACGGCAGCATTGTAGACCGTAGGCAGCGAGGGCGCAGCGCCGTGCAGCAATCTACGGCCGCTGGCATCCAGCAGTAAGAAGCTGGCCAGCATTTCTTGTCCCAGGCTTTCGATATCCTTAACCAGTGCTTCAAGGATCACTGGCAGCTCGGCGTTGCGCGCAATGAGGCTCAGGGCATGATCCTGGGCGGCCAGCAGGCGCTCGTTGTAAAAGCGCTCGGTAATATCTCTAATTATGCCTAAAAAGTAGCGTTTCCCGTGGCGGTAATTTTCAGCCACGCGCAATTCAATCTTAAACAGGCTGCCGTCTTTATGGCGGCCTTCCAACTGTCGGGCATTGCCGATGACATGGCGCTCACCCGTATGGCGATAGCTTGCTAGATAGCTGTCGTGCTGAGAGTGATAGGGCTCGGGCATTAGCATGTTGACGTTCTGGCCTTCCAGCTCAGCGCTGCTGTAGCCAAACAGTTTACGTGCGGCCCAGTTGGTGCTGGTGATTTGTCCGTTGTCGTCAATGGTGATGAGTGCATCCACCACGCTGTCGATAATGGCCTGGGTATTTTGCGCATTGGCTTCGCTTTCCAGCAACAGGCGCTTGTGTTCGGTGATGTCGGTATTGGTGCCGTACCAGTGGCGCGAGCCATCGGCGAGTTGCACGGGTTGGGCGCGAATGAGATGCCAGCGATACTCGCCGTCTTGGGTGCGCAAACGGCACTCGGACTCGTAGTCGACACCTTCTTTTATGCAGCGCTCCCAGTTCTCGTACACACTTTGCAGATCGTCGGGGTGCACTATGTCGGGCCAGTCTTCCGGTTGCAATTGCGCTACTGTGCGCCCAAAATAATTGGCCATTTGGTGGTTAATAAATGTGATGGCGCCGGTGTCTTCTGCGGTCCAGACGTGTTGTGGCATGGCGTTGGCTAGATTGCGAAATAATAACTCGCTATTGACGATTTTCTGTTCGATGGTTTTGCGCTGGGTGATGTCCTCAAGCGTGGCCACAATAAAGCGCCGCCCATCGATGTTCAGCGTAGAAAACCCCACCGCGGCGGGGAATTGGCTGCCGTCTTTGCGCTTGGCGAACATTTCAAAGCACACGCCTTTGCCCTGGTAGGACATGTCGCTGCCGGTGCTTGGCTGCAGTAAATTCTGACCGCTGACATCCTGGCCCATCAATAAATTAAAGGAGTGGCCAACCAACTCATCGCGCGTATAGTGAGTTAGTTCGCACAGCTGTTGGTTGACGGCGACGAAATTGTAATCCTGATCGATAAACATCATGCCGCAGGGGGCGGCATCAATCAGGGTGCCCAGCTGTTCGCGCTGGCTGCGCTCGCGCGATTTGTACTCCTGGCGGCGTTGCACCAACAGGTACAACAAGCCGGTACACAGCCCTCCCAGCAACAGCGTGTACAAGGAGGTGTAGGTTGCCGAGGGCAGGTTGAGGTGTTGTACCAGAGTGGGGGTCGCAGTGATGTGTAACTGCCATTGGCGGCCCATCACTGGCAGCTGGGTTTGATAGCTTAGGTGCGCGCTTTGCCAGGGCCAGTGCCCCGTATCCGATAGTGGGTCGTCAGACGTCGAACTGTTATTGGGCGCTAGGCCGTTAAAGGTTATCGCGCCGTCTTGCACTTGGATCTGGGTCAGCGCCAGGGCGTCCAGCTGTGACCAGAGGTCGTTAAAAAACAGAGGTGCACCCACCCAGCCGTAGGGCTCGGTGCTGCCGGCGTGAAACACCGGCAGCACCAGCAGGTAGTCGGGCGTGCTGTCTATTTTTTTACCGGTACCGTGCAGCGGCGGGCTGAGCTGCACGCGATTTTTTTTGGCGGCTTGGTCCAGTGTGGCCCTGCGCGCGGGTTCCGAGGCTAAATCCAAACCAAAGGCATCTTTAAGGCTGTGTTTGGGGGCTATGTAGGTAATCAAGTAGCGGTTGTGGGCGTGCGGCGTGTACTGGCGAAAATGAAAATCGGCATTCTCTGCGCGGGCGCGTAGCAAAAATGCATCTGTATCCTGCGCGGGCACGTTGGCAATAAAGCAGAAAAAACGCAGGCTGTGAAATTCCTGCAATAGGTTACTGTGCTGTAAAAAGGCGGCAAAGGAATGGCCGTTAAACTCTTCGCCGGCGCTTTTGACGGCGCCTCGCATGCCGCGCAGAGCCAGCGTGATGTGCGCCAGCTGCCCCGTCAGTTGCTGCGCCGTTTGCGTGCCCAGGCGCTGCAGCTGTCGCTCAAGCTTCTGCTGATTTTGGTAGTTGACTAACGAGCCAGCCAAACCCGCGGTGAAAAATGCCGCCAGCAGGCCCACTGTCAGCAGGAGGTTCGTATTCATAGGCGCACGTAATCCGGTGATAATTAAGCCTAGCCCAGAAATGGCGAAGGTGCGGGCGCTGCCGTGCAGGGTGCAGGGCATTGAACCCGAGGGCTGAATATGGAACTCTGGCGGCTGCCGAGTGACTAAACACCCGTGCCTTGCCGTTTTTAGGCTGATCGCTGTTACCTACTTATTCGCGTCGCTGATTACAGGAAGCCATTTATGCGCCGTCAACTTGCCGTTTTGATCATCTCTTGTTTGCTGTCCTTGGGCCTGCAGGCCGATGAGTACAGCGACACCATTAGCACCTTTAAACACTCGCCCGTCGCGCAGAAGTTTTTTGACAACGCCTACGCCTACGCGGTGTTTCCCACCATTGCCAAGGGCGGTTTGGGCCTGGGCGCTGCCCACGGTACCGGGCGGGTGTACCGCAAGGGCCAGTTGACCGGTACCACCAGCATGACGCAGCTGTCTATCGGGCTGCAAATGGGTGGGCAGGCCTACAGTCAGGTGGTGTTTTTACAGGATAAGCGGGCCTACGAAGAATTTACTTCCGGTAATTTTGAATTTGCCGCCGGTGCCAGCGCCATTGCCATCACGGCCAGTGCTCAGGCCACCGCCAGTACCACCGGTGTGAGCGCCAGCAGTGGCGCCAAGGCCGAGTCCACCCAACAGGTGGACGCCAACTACACCAAGGGTGTGGCGGTGCTGACGGTGGCCAAGGGCGGGCTCATGTACGAGGCCTCCATTGCGGGCCAGAAATATGCGTTTACAGCGCTCTAGCTGGCTTCTGGGTCGGTATTTTGCGGCTCTGACGGCGAGTGCCTGGGCGGCGATTAGCGCGGCGGCACCCTGCGAGGGCGAAGCCTACCGCGCCTTTGATTTCTGGCTGGGCCATTGGGAGGTGCGCCGCGCCGACGGGCAGCTCGCCGGCCACAACCAGATACAGTTAGTGGAGCAGGGTTGTGTCCTGCACGAGCGCTACCAGACGCCCGCGGGCTACAGCGGCCAGAGTTTTACCCTCTACGACGCCAGCCGCGAACGCTGGCACCAGAGCTGGGTGGATAATCAGGGCGCCTTGCTGCTACTCGCGGGCGGCCTACGCGCAGGCCAGATGGTGCTCGAGGGCGATAGCCCCACGCCGGCAGGTGCACAGCGCAACAGGATCAGCTGGTCGCAGCTGCCCGATGGCCGGGTGCGGCAGTTGTGGCAGGTACAACGAGATGGCGCCTGGCAAACGGTGTTCGACGGCTACTACCAAAAAGTCTCCCCCCCTGCGCCCCAGGCGTCCAACCCCTAAGCCGACGCCCCACTGGCGCCGGGATTACCACTTTAATGTCAGCGATTCAGCGGTCTCCGCGCGGTCAAACTCGCAGGCTAACTGCCAGCGCCCGCCGGTGGCTTGCCAGTGCAGCAGTGCAAAACCGTCGCCGGGAAAATAGCGAGTGCTGATATCGCACACCACTTCGCCGGCGGCGGTTTGCAGTGTCAGGCTGTCCTCGCTTGCCAGCTCTTCGGGCCGGGTATTGACGAAGGGCAGGGGCGCATTTAGCGCCGAGCTGTGCAGGGAGTAGCAGCGCAAATCGCCGTCCGGCAGGTGAAAGGTCAGGGTCGCGCAGTTGGACAAGTGCTCGTCGCCCGACACGAACAGGACATTTTGTATCCGACGCTCGGCAATCCAGGCCAGCAATGCGTGCAGTTGTGCCGGGTAGCCATCCCAGGCATCGGACTGGCAGCTGGCACCGGCCCCCGTCGTCGAGCGTAGGCGGCGCGGCAGTAGCATAGAGGCCGTCGCCACCAGTTTAGGTTGCTCTGTGGGAGAATTGACCAGCCATTCTTTGAGCGCCGTAAACTGGGTGTCGGACATCATCGGTTCCAACGATTGTGCGGGCGTTCGACCCTTGCGCTCGGTGCGGCTGTCGGCCAAAAAGAGCGCCAGCTCCTGGTGCTGCAGGGTCTGCCACAGGGGCGCTCGCGCGGTGCCGGTCGTCGACGTAGCGCAGGGGGCGGCGGGACGGGGCAGCAAGTTGCGCTGGCGTTGGAAGAGCAGGTAGCTACTGCGCGCCGGGGTAAACTGAGCATAGTGCTGGGCTTGCCCCTGGCGGTCGTCCCAGTCGTTCGCGATCTCGTGATCGTCCGGCATCATGTAACTGGGCAATCGGCGCAACACCGCGCGCACCGGCGGCTGCTTTAGCCATTGGTGATAGGGCTCCACATAGCGCTCGTGGTAGGTTTGGGCGTCGGCCATGCCGGCGGTGGGGTCCACGTATACCTGATCGCCAAGCAGTAACAGCAGCGAGGGCGCCAGCGGTTGATCCAGGCGCTCGGCCAGTCGTTGATAGGCGGCATAGGCGCAGGCGTGATCCACCAGCATGGCCGGGTATTGGCAGGCGGCCACGGCCAGGCGCAGGCTGTCCGGGCCGCTGGCGGGCCATTGCAGCAGCGCCTGTCGGTGGCTGTCGCCGGCCAATAGCTGCGCGAGATCGGCTTGGGTGGCTTCGACCAGGTGGCGCAGCAACTGCGCCTGCGCCTGTGGCACCGAGCCCTGCGCTTGGCGCAGTAAGACCAGCAGGTTACCCGGCAGGCCAGCGTGCAGCGGCAATTGCGACAGGGGCGTGCCATCGTCGTGGATCAGTACCGGCAGCCAGAGTTGAGCTAGCCCGTCGTCGGGGCGGTCCAATAAAAATTTTAACCACTGGTGTTTGGCCGGGTGGGCAAATTGCAGTTGGTAGTGGCTATCTAAATGAGCTGTGGCCAAATCCCAGGGCGCCAGGGGGCGGCCCTGGTCGTCGACCCGCACAAACAGCACATACTCGGGCGCCCGGCCCGCGGGGTCGACCCCCAACATGACGGGCAGCTGGGTGCGGGTGGCGGGGCCTATCACCGGGCCCAGCGCCGGCAATTCCAGGCGCACCTTGGGCGTCGCCTGGATCAGCGGCTTGCTGTCGCTGGGTTGCCGGTAATCCTGGGGCGACTGAAAAAACGCATCTATGGCGCGGAACACTTTTTCGCTGCCGCGGCCAATCAATAAATCCTGATGGCCAAAGCCGTGGAAAATGCGCTGGCGGGCGCACAGGCCCTGCGCCTCCAATTCCGGCGCTATGTCGTGCAGGGCGCTGGCCATTAAGGCGGCGGTGTCCACGTCTGCCAGGCCGCTGTCGGCAGCGTGCAGACTCAGGGTGTTAAAGCGCCAGCGCCGGGCAAAGTTTTCGCGGCTGGCGTAGCAGTTCTCGCCCTGGTAGTTGGTAATTTGCTCCTGTAGTGCAAAATGTATGGTTTGCGCGAGGGTACCCATGGACAGGGGCCCAAAAATGTCGTCGATGTGCGCCAGCAGCCGATCGGATAAATTGGCCAGCGAAAAGGCGCGCCCATACAGCGCATCGATGCGCCGGCGGGTGGCCGACCAGCGCACCTTGCGCCCGGGCCACCAGGGGTTTTCGCGCATGAACTCCGCGCGCGGGTAGGGCAGCGCCTGCAGCAGCCGGTCAAACAGCGACTCCAGCATCGAGGGCGCCTCGCTGGGGCGGAATTGGTAGGGCAGGTTGCCGAGCAAATGGCGCACGTTTTTGAGCAGGTAGCCGCGGGTCATGTTGTCGGGGCAAAAGGAGACTTTGGGCCCCACCTGGCTGAGTACCACATGGCGCAGATGGTCCGGCAACCTGTCGCGCATCTGAAAGTAGGGCGCGCCGGCCGGCGGCTTTTGCAGGATCGCCATACTCAGCATGGCCGCACCCATACAATGGGCGATGACATCGCACTGCTTATGCCGGGTGACTGCCAGTATCTCGGTCAATGCCAGCGGAATGTCCTTGAAGGCGACATCTTCAAAATGCCAGGGCAGCATGGCCGATAGTAATCCGCTCGAGGTGCGCAGATCCACCAGCCAGATATCCCGGCCGGCACGGTAAAAATAGTCGGCCGCGCAGGTATCGATGGCGGGGTGGGCGTAGGTGGTGCTGGAGGCGCTGTAGCCGTGCAGCATGACCAGTGGCGGTTCGCTGCTGTCGGCTTGCGGGTAGCGGGTCAGGCGAATGTGAATGGGTAGCCCGTTGTCGAGTCGATCCACCTCCAGTTCGCGGATTTCCGGCGCTGGCAGGCCCGACAGAGGCCCCGCCAAACGGTTCGGCTGGCGCGGCTCGGGCCGGTCGGGTTTGCGAAAGGTCCACACGTGGGTGTGGATCAACAGACGCACAAAAAAGCAGTGGAAGGACACTAAGTCAGCAAACCCTCGTACCAGATTTTCCTGCTGCACGATGCGCAACAGCGGCTTGTCGCGCCTGGCCAGGTAGCGGTTGTCAAAGGCCAAGGTGGCGGCCCGCTGTAAGCCGGGGAATTGGCTCAGTGTTAGGGTCGACAGCTGTTGAATGGGATTGGCCGCGCGGCAGTAGGTGATGTGCTTTTCGCCGTGCAGAAGGTGTCGGTCGGCGCCCGCCAGCGCGGGCAGGTGGCTGGGCCAGCCGCCGGCGGGGCTATGCAGGGTCAGTCGGTATTCAAACAAACGCACCTGGCCCGAGTGACTGGCCAGGTGGCGCAAATCACGCAAATAGGCGCCAAAGCCGGTGGGCGCTTTGTCCACCCGTTTGAACAGCGCGCGCAACCGCTTGCTCAACTGCAGGGCGTCTTTACTATCGCGCAGGCCCCGGTTCCAAAGGTAGGCCCAGCTGGCGCGCGCCACCCGTTGCCAGGCTTTGCTGTGCGCGCGATGCATAATTTCCAATTCGCCGCTCACCGGCGCCACCAGTATGGCCTCGGCGGCCATCTCCGCTTCATTGGCGTTGCGCGCCACCAACAGTCGCCAGTTGTCTGGTTCAAACAGCCGCAGTTGGCTGCGGCTGTTGCCCTGGGCGTCCCGGGCCAGCGCGGCGGTGCGGCCTTGGGGTTCGTTGTCGCCCTCGGTCCAAAAGTAATCGGCCACCGCCTTGGGGGCGAAACAGAGCGTGAGCTCCGCTACCAGTGGCCGGGTGCCCGTCTCGGTGGCTAAAACCACCTCGCCATTGAGCCGCTCATTGACCTCAATCAACGTGGGTAGGGGCGTCTCGGCCATATCGGTGGCGCGCCACACCGGCCGCGCGCGAAAGCCGGGCAGCGCCTGGGCTGCCTGTTGTAGTTGCCACTGGTTGCGTAGGGTTTCGGCGGCGCGCAGGGCCACGGCAGCAATGGTCAGGGCCGGGTTAATGCCCAGGGCGCAGGGCATGATGGCGCCGTCGAGCACCATCAAGCCCTCGTGTAAACCGCCCTCCGGGCCGGCGTTATAGACGCGCCCCAGATCGTCCACCACACCGTCGGTCACCGAATCGGCCATGCTGCAGCCGCCCAGGGGATGCACCGTCAAGAGTGGCCCTTTGTCGCTGTTAAACAGCGCGGCCATGGCATCGGGCAGCGGGTTCCAGGCCGGATTGCTGAGCACGCGGCCCTTGACGCTGCGGGCCGTCAAGCTGCGCAGGGTTTCTATTTGATATTCAAATAGCCGCTGGCTGCGGACGCTGGGCCAGCGCACCTGCAGGCGACCTTCGGGCAGGTCGTCCGAGGCGGCGCTGGGTTCGGTCGGCCACTCTAGCTGGCCGCCGGCACCGTCGTCGCCCATAACGGCATACAAAGCGGTGTGCGTAAGCTGGCGCAAATTGAGCGAGAGCGGGTCATTTTTCGGTTGGCCGCGCGGGTGTTCGCTGCAATCGGACTCGCCCAGATTGTGCAAGCTATTGGTGCTGGTGTAGAGCTCGGCAAATACGCGCGCCAGCGGCGCCGGCACGGCCATTTCCTCGATAACCAGTTGGTGCGACGCGCGCAGGTCCAGAATGCCGGTAATGGTGGGGCCCACCTGCCGCCGGCTGGGTTGTTTGGTCGACCAGGCCAAGGCGTTGACGGCTTGCTGTTGATCAAAGCCCACGGCGATGGCGTCGCCGTTGCCGGAGAAACGCTGGCCCAGCTGGCGCGAAAAGGCCAGCTCATCGCAGGCTGAGCGCATTAGAATCTCTGTGGAGCCAAGGCTGCCGGCGGCCAAAATGACCCGCTCAGCGCTGAGTGTTATGGGCGCTTTTTGGCCGGCGCGCAATTTGTCGTGGGTGTAGTAACAGGCCAGGCGCCAGCGACCGTCGGCCTGCTTGTGCAATTTTGAGACGCTCACGCCGGCGTAGAGCTCGGCGCCCAGGCGTCGTGCCTGCACCAGCAAATTCATATCCAGGGAGTTTTTGGCGCCCAGGTTGCAACCGGTGGCGCAATCGCCGCACTGGCTGCAGGCGTTCATTTTTACCCCCGCTTGATTGTCGCCGTCGACCATGGCCACAGTGATGGCGGCGGCGCTTGTGGCCTCGGGTGCCAAGGCCTGCAACTGGGTAAATTTTGAGGGGCAGTGCGCCGCGCGCGCGATAGTGTTGGGTCTGTCCTGGGCGTCGCTGGCGCCCAGCAGTTGTCGGGTGCGGGCAAAATCGAGCGCCGTGCCAGCCTGCAAGGCGCGCGGCCAGCGTTGGTCGAACACCTCGGCGGCCGGCTCGGCCATGACCCCCGCATTGATCAGTGATCCGCCGCCCAGGCCGTTGGCGGTGAGCACGTTCATGTCGCCGTTGGCGCGCAGGTCGAATAGCCCCTGGCGCTGACCGATGGCCGTGCCGCCCACCATGCCGCGCACCTGGGCCGGCAGCTCTTCCATATTTTTGGGGAACATGCCCGACAAAAATTCGTCGCCGCGCTCGAGCAGGCCCACGCGCAGCGTTCGGCCCTGGTATTCACACCCCGCCAAGGTGGCCGCGGCAATGGCGCCACCGTAGCCGCTGCCCACAATGAGCAGGTCAAATTCGAGCGCGGCGGGTTCACTGGCGGCGCGGTGGACTAAATTTTCAAAGCGATCTGATAGCCATTGGCTGACGCGTTGCATGTGCGCTGTCCTTGCGTGGCGATGAAAGTATTAAACAGCCGCTAGGCGCTACTCGGAGACAGTTAAATTACAGGTTTCGGCAATGGCGTCTTCCAGCACGTGGGCGGCAACGGGCTTGTGCAACAGTTTTATACCGGCTTCGTTGGCTTCGCGCAGTCGATCGGGCGCGGTATCGCCACTGATAAGAATAGCCGGCAATTTGGGATAGATATCGCGCAGGTTGCGAATGGTGTCCAGGCCGTTGTCCTCCCCGCGCAGGCGGAAATCCGCCAGCAAAATGTCGGGCCGGTTGGCTAGCGCCAGTTGCAGGGCCGCTTGGGTGGAGTCGGCCACGTCGACGGTGGCGCCAAAGGTTTCCAGCAGCGCCTGCATGCCCAGGCCCACTTCCATTTCGTCGTCGACCACCAGCAACCGCAGCGAATCCCACGAGGCCAGCGCCTTGGGGCGATTGGAATGGCTGTTGGGGCTGTCGTTACTCACAGGCAGGGTAAGCGACACGCGGGTGCCGTCGTTGTGCACCGAGTAGAGCGAAAATTTAATATCCAGCAACTTGACCAGCCGCTTGACGATGGCCAGGCCCAGGCCCAGGCCCTTGCGGCGATCGCGCTCGGGGTTTTCCAGTTGGTAAAACTCCTCGAACACGCGCTGCTGTTCGGCCTTGGGAATACCGCGCCCGGAGTCCACCACCGATACGGTCACTAAATCCTCTTCCACATTGATCGACAGCATGATTTTTCCGCTGTCGGTGTATTTGATGGCATTGGACAAGAGGTTGCGCAAAATGCGTTCAAACAACAGTTCATCGGTTTCCACATAGACGTCGACATAACAGTCGAGCCAGATGCTCAGGCCCTTTTCCTCGGCGCCCGGGCTGAATTCCACCTGCAGACGCTCGGCCATATCCAGCAAGTTAAACGTTTGCCGATTAATGTTGACCACACCGGCATCCAGCTTGGAAATGTCGAGCAGCGAATCCAATTGCGAGGCGAGCGCCTGCAGGGCGGTGTCCATGTGGCCCACTATCTCGCGCGACTCGTCGTCGAGTGGTCGCTTGCCGAGTGCGGAGCCGAACAGCGACAGGGCGTGAATGGGTTGGCGTAGATCGTGAGAGGCCGAGGCCAAAAAGCGGGTTTTGGCCGACGAGGCCGACTCGGCCTGCTCCAGAATGGTTTGCAGCTGTGTATTCACCGCCGACTGCACCAACCGCTCGCGGTAGGAGCTTTCAAAAATGTGAAAGCTGTTGCCCGCCAGCCGAATGAGCAGGGGCACGTAAAAAATGATCAACAGTGCGACCGCCAGCGATGGCCAGCTAGGAGGCGCAACAGTGGCGCCGTGATAGCCCCACACCAGCGACGCCACACCCAGCGTGGGTAGCGTGTAGGCGATGGCAATGGGACGGTAGCCGGCGGTGGTGGCTACGGTAATGGAACTGGTGCCCATGAGAATCATGGTGACCACGGCGCGCTCCAGCTCAGTGAAGGCGCTGAAATAAAGCAGCGGCAGTCCGTGCAGAATGCCATTGGCAACGGTCACCGCCATGGCCAACTGCAATTGCTGGCGCTCGGAGTAGTGGATGAGTTTTGGCAGTCGCGCCAAAAATTGGGCGCGCAGAATTAACACCAGCGCCGCCGCGGAAAACCAACCGGCCCACAGCCAGCGCGGCAGACTGTCGGAGGCAAAAAACGCTATCACGGCTAAGGCGATGAGCATGGGCAGTGGCGTAATGCGCCCCTGCTTGGCCAGCATGCGTATCAGCTCGGCTTCGATATTTTCTTTATTAGTATTCGCTGAGTCCATGCACGGCTTCTGGTATTCGCGTCGATAAAGGCCGGTTCGCCGGCAGGGCTTGAGCTTAACCTAAAGCCCCTGGGCGTTAAAGCGCCGCTAGGCAGCGATGCCGCCACTCAGGGTGAAGGCGAGAATTCCGAGCCAGGTCAAGGCCAGCAGAGTCCAGGGCAAAATGGTCGGTCGCCGGTGCGGCGGTGCCGGTGAATCAATTGTTCCGGCGGTCTGAGGTGGGGTGTTAGCCCGGGCTTTCTTTTGCAGCTTTTCGCGCTCGCGGGCCTTGGCTTTCGCCTGCTTTTTGTACTGCTCTATGCCTTTTTGTATGCCCTGGGTGATGCGCTTGGTTTCAGCTTTGGTCTGGCCGGGGCGCTGCAGACTTTTCGCGATAGCCTGGGCGTCCTGCAGATTGTGATCGGCCGCTGTTGATTTTTTGTAGCTCATGGCAGTCGTGCACTGGTTTAAGGGCTTGGCAGTATACCTCACGGCTGGGCCGGTGGCGCCGGTGGTACCGGTGCTTTGGGTCTACACTCTGGCTTAGACAGTATCCATTATCCGTGTGAGGGAGGCAGGGTGAACGAACAACAATCGGTGCATCGCTATGGCGTAACCTGGGCAATTGCGGTGTTGCTGGTCGGTTTATTGGTGACACTCTACTTAGTGGCCGAGCGGCACAAGGCCAACCATGAAGATACGGTGCAACAGCTGACGCAGCGCGGCGAGCGCATTATGCAGCGCATCGACGAGCGGTTGCGGTTGTTTGAATACGGTCTGCGCGGTGCGAGGGGCTCGTTGCTGGTGGTGGGAGACCAAGTGGCGGGCAATGAATCTTTCCGGCGTTATAGTCTGAGTCGCAATATCGAAGAGGAGTTTCCCGGCGCACACGGCTTTGGTTTCATTCGCCGAGTGCCGGCTGCAGAGCAGGCGGTCTTTGAGGCCAAGGTGCGCGCCGCCGGTCAACCCAATTTTACAGTGCGTCAGTTAACGCCGCACCCCAACGAGCGCTACATAGTGCAATTTGTGGCGCCCGAACAACTTAATCGCGAAGCCATCGGGCTGGACATCGCCTCGGAAAGTAGCCGGCGCGCGGCGGCAGACAAGGCCATGCGCACGGGCGAGCCGCAGTTAACGGCGCCCATTACGCTGGTACAGGCCGATGGCGCGCCAGCCCAGGCGTTTTTGTTTTTAATGCCCGCCTACCTCGGCGGCGCAACCCCCACTACCGAGGCCGAGCGCGTTAGAAAGTGTATCGGCTGGAGTTATGCGGCCCTGGTGATGACCGAGCTGCTCGACGCTCTGGCCATCGATACCCGCCATGTGGCGCTGTCGATCAGCGATCGCGCCCACCACCAGCCCATTTACGTCAGCGACCAGTCCAGCAGCGCGGGCGACAACGATTTAACCCACTCCCAAATCCAGGATGTGTATGGGCGCCATTGGCAATTGACGCTAACCGCGCGGCCGGGTTTTCAATCTCTGTTAAACCTGCAGTCGCCGTCGTCGCTGGGTCTGTTTGGCGCGCTCGTGAGTTTGCTGGTGGCGGCGCTGGCGCTCTTGGTGGCGGCCAACCAGCAGCGCCGGCACTTGTCGCAAATGCACCAACAGGCCCTGGCGGCACTGGTCACTAACTCCCCCGAAGCCATTGTGGGGCTAGACCCCACGGGCCATATTCAAAGCTGGAACGATCGCGCCCGCGAGTTGTTTGGGTTCAGCTTTCAAGAGGTGGTGGGCCGCCGTCTGTGCGACGTGCTGGTACCCGAGGCCCAGCGCAGCGAAGAGCTGGCACATATGGAGTTGCTGGCCAGGGGCGAGCAGCTGCCCAGCTTTGAGTGCCGTCGCTGCCGCAAGGACGGCAGTTATGTGGACGTGTCTGTGTCCGTTGCGCCCGTGTACGACAGCCAGGGCCGGGTGGTTGGGGTGTCTGAAATTATGCGCGACATCACCGAAGAGCGGCAGCGCAAAGCGCAAATAGAGGACATGAACGCCGAGTTAGAAATTCAGGTGCGCGAGCGCACCAAGGCGCTGGAGGCCGCCGAGCGGCGCCTGCAAACGGTTTTGGATGCGGTGCCGGCACTGGTGAGTTACTGGAGCAAAGATTTAACCAACTGGGTGGCCAACAAGGCCTATGCGCAAGCGGCGAATCTGCCCGCGCGCGAATTGCAGGGCCGGCCGCTGGCGGAGGTGGACGCCAGTCAGCTGCATCAAATGCAGGCCAAGCAACTGGAGGCGGCACTGGATGGCGTGCCCCAACACTTTGAGCGAACCTTGGTAGACGCCGAGGGACGTCGGCAACACCTGCTCACAGATCTGGTGCCCGATGTGGCCGGCGGTGATGTCTCCGGCGTGTTTGTGATTGAGCAGGACGTCACAGAAATTACCGAAAACCGCGTGCACCTGGCCGAAGCGCTGCACGAAAATGAAGTCTACCTCAGCACCATCGACGCCCAGTTACAGTTGTCCATTACCGATACCGAAGGTCGCATACTGGAAGTGAACGATAATTTTTGTGCGGCAACCGGCTACCAGGCGGCCGAGTTGATCGGCCAGGACCATCGGCTGTTAAACAGCGGCGAGCACAGCGCCGAGTTTATGGCGGATCTCTGGCGCAGCCTGCGCGCAGGTAAAACTTGGCGCGGTGAAATCTGCAATCGCAATAAGGCGGGCGAGCTGGGTTGGTTCGACACGGTCATTGCGCCCTTTGTGGGCGCCAGCGGCAAGGTGGAGCGCTACGTTTCTTTGCGTTCGGATATCACACTGCGCAAATTAGCGGACTTGGAATTGCGGCGCGTAAATAACCTGCTGCGCAACGTATTGGACGCTGCCTCCGAAACGGCCATTGTGGCCACCAATGTACAGGGCGAAGTGACCCTATTTAATCGCGGCGCCGAGCAGTTGCTGGGGCTGACGGCTGAGCAAATTGTGGGGTATCGGCTGCCCGAATCCGTTTTCGTGGCCGAGGATGTTGCCGCCTGCGTGTCGGAGCGGCTGGCGGAGGATGGCGTGAATCTGTCGGGCTTTGACGCCTTAACTTACGGCGCCCAACAGTGTGGCAGCGAGGCGCGCGTGATGCGCCTCGTTCATGCACAGGGGCGCGTGTTCGAGGCGTCGCTGGTGCTATCGGCCATTCGGGAGGACGGTGAGTTGCAGGGGTTTCTGGGTTTGGCCACCGACATTTCCGCCCAGCGCGAGCACGAGCGGGCGCTGGTCAACGCGCGCGATCAACTTAATACCGCCGCCAAAGTGGCGGATTTGGGAATTTGGAGCTGGGTGCTGGAAACCAATGAGCTGGTTTGGAATGAGCGCATGTTTGCGCTCTACGACTATCCCTTGTCCGAGCGCGACGGGGGCCTGAATTACGACCACTGGCGTCGCCGCGTGCACCCCGACGATGTGGCTGCCGCCGAAGCGAAATTAATGGGCGCCGTGGAGGGGACTGACACCTACGACCCGGTGTTTCGCGTTATAGATAGCCAGGGCAATGTCCGGCACATTCTGGCCGGTGCCCATGTGGAGCGCGATCACCAGGGCAAGGCACTAAAGGTCACGGGCATCAACCTCGACATTACCGAGCAGCGCGAGGTAGAGGACCGCCTGCGCGAGGCCAAAGACCAAGCCGATGCCGCTAACGCCGCCAAGTCGGCGTTTATTTCCAACATGAGCCACGAAATTCGCACGCCTATGAACGCGGTGCTCGGCATGCTGCACCTGGTGAAACAAACGCCGCTAAATGACCGCCAGCAGGACTATGTGACCAAGGCGCACCGGGCGGCGCAATCGCTGTTGGGCATTCTCAACGATATTCTGGATTTCTCGAAACTTGACGCCAACAAAATGGAATTGGATAACCACCCCTTTGAGGTGGAAGGGCTCCTGCGCGATCTGGCCGGCGTCTTGTCGGGCACCGCAGTTAATTCTGATGTGGAAGTGATCTTCGATATCGACACCGGTATTCCCGCCGTGTTGACCGGCGATCGGCAGCGGTTGCAGCAAATCCTATTAAATTTGGCCGGCAATGCGCTTAAGTTCACCGCCCAGGGGCAGGTGGTGCTGGGGCTATATTTGCAAGCCAAAAGTGACGAGGCCGTGACCATTCGCTTTGCTGTCGAAGACACAGGTATTGGCATTAGCCCCGAGCAACAAGCGCGCATTTTTAACAGCTTTGAGCAGGCCGACTCCTCCACCAATCGCCGCTTTGGCGGCTCCGGCCTGGGGCTGGTTATCAGCAAAAAATTGGTGCGCTTAATGGGTGCTGAATTACTGGTGGAGAGTGCACCCGACAAGGGCAGTCGCTTTTGGTTCGACGTGCGCTTGACCGTGCTTGAGGAGCAGCGGCCCGTGAATGCCAATGTCGAACAGCCATTAAAGGTGCTGGTGGTGGAAGACAACCAACTCATGTCTGAGGTGGTGGCGCGCAACTTAAAGGCGCAGGGTTGGCAAGTGGATCAGGCCTACGATGGCCAAGCGGCGGTGGCGCAAGTGCAGGCGAGTTTGGGTGTGCGCCCCTACGACGTCATTCTCATGGATTGGCGCATGCCTGTAATGGACGGTGTAGCCGCTGCCAATAACATCAAACAACTCACGCAAAAGGCGCCGCCGGTGATTGTGATGGTGACCGCTTACGGGCGCGCAAGCGTGGAAGAGAGCGCCAATATCGACGTGTTTTCCGATTTCCTTTTGAAGCCAGTGACGCCGGCGCAAGTGATGGAAAGTGTGGCCAGGGCCATTGGCGGGGGCGCTTCTGTTAAGCGCACAACCCAGTCAGCGCCTGTGGAGCGCCCCTTAAACGGGGTCAGGCTGCTGTTGGTGGAAGACAACGAACTTAACCGCCAGGTGGCCTGTGAAATGCTGACCAGCGCGGGTGCGATTGTGGAACTGGCCGAGGATGGCCAGCAGGGTATCGACAAGGTGTTGAACGCACAGCGACCATACGATTTGGTGCTGATGGATATTCAAATGCCCGGCATCGACGGCCTGGAGGCCACGCGCCGCATCCGCCAGGATGACCGCTTTGCAACACTGCCGATCTTGGCCATGACGGCCAATGCTTCGAAACAGGATCGCGATGCCTGTTTGGCGGCGGGCATGAATGACCACGTGGCCAAGCCCTTTGATTTAATAGAGCTGACGGCCAAGTTGCTGACGTTTATCGAGGGCGATCGCGCGGCGGCTGCCGCTCAGCCTACGCGCGCGCACGCAGATGTCGCAGACAATGAGCCATTCCGTGCGGCGCTAAAACGCTTTGGCAATAACCAGGCCCTCTACGCCCGCATGGTGGCGATGTTGCCGGCGGAAATAGACAAGCAAAAACAATTGCTGTTAAAAGCACTGGCGAAGGAAGATGCGGAATTGGCCGAGCGTGCTGCCCATTCCTTGAAAGGTGTCGCGGCCACCGTGGGCGCTACAGCTCTGTCGGTGCAGTGCGGCGCATTGGAATCCCAGCTGAAGGCGGGCGGGCAGCCATTGGCCAATGTGTTGAATGAGGAGCTGCTGTCGAGCATCGACCTACAGGCGGCCCAGGCTGTTGCCAGCTTGAAGGCCTGCCTGGCGGACAGCGAAGCGCCCGCCGATGGCGAACCCGCAAGCGCCGCCATGGCACCGGATCGGCGCGCTCAAGTGGCGCAGACGGTGGATCACACGCAGGCCCATTGGGTGGCCGAATTAAATGTGCTGATCAAACAATTGCGCGAACAAAATTTGAACGCACTCGACAGAATCAGCGTGTTGATGCCAGCGCCACCCCCGGCGGTGGCGCAAGAGGTACAAACCCTGGCGCGGCTGGTGAACGATATGGACTTTACCCAGGCGCTGGTTGTGGCGGAATCGATCAAGCGGGAGGTCGCGTGGAAGCATCCATAGATCTTTGGCTGCCCGACGGCAAAATGAAACCCAAGCTGTTGGTGGTAGACGATCAAGCTGTGAATATTCGGGTGATTTACGAACTGTTTCAGGAAAGTTGCGAGCTGTTTATGGCGCGCGATGGCAACCAGGCATTGGCGCTGGCCAAGCGTGTGATGCCAGACCTTATCCTGCTGGATGTGGTCATGCCGGGGGTAAGTGGCTACGACGTTTGCCGGGAACTCAAGGACGACGTGTCTACCCGCCATATTCCGGTGATTTTTATTACCGGCAATATCACCGACGCCGACGAAATGAAGGGGTTTGCGCTGGGCGCGGTAGATTTTATACGCAAGCCCATCAACCCGGTGGTGACCAAGGCGCGGGTGCGCAACCACCTGTTGCTTAAGTGCCAGGCCGATAAGCTGGCCAAAATTGCCTTAACGGACGGCTTAACGGCTGTGGCCAATCGCCGCTGCTTTGATCAGGAACTTGTGAAAGCCTGGCGCCGCTGCGCGCGCGAAAAAGTGATCCTATCGGTGCTGCTGGTGGACGTGGATTTCTTCAAGCGCTACAACGATCGCTTTGGCCACCAGGCCGGCGACGACTGCCTGTGCCAGGTGGCACAGACGCTGTCGTCTGTGGTACAGCGGCCGGGCGATTTAGTGGCCCGCTACGGCGGCGAGGAGTTTGGCTGCTTGCTGACCCACGCCGACGCCCAGGGCGCGCGCCACGTGGCGCATATGTGCCTGGAAGCCGTGCGCGCGCTGGCCATTGGGCACCCAGATTCCGAGGTGAGTGATTATGTCACTGTGAGCATTGGCCTGGCATCGATTGTGCCCAGCACCGAATCGGATGCCTCGGAAATGCTGGTGGCAGCGGCCGACAAACAGTTGTACAAAGCTAAGCACCGCGGGCGCAACCAGGTGTGCGATTAATCGGTACTGGGCTAGCGAACTTAAGCGTCAACTGAGTTAATAATCAGTGCGCTTTTTTTTCGAGTACAGCAACCGACACACCTATTTCAGTAATCGTGAGTTCCCGTCACTTTGGGGTTAAGCTTTGCGCGCTGTGTCAAAATCAAAAAAGCGCTCGGGTTGTTGAGCCAGGTGGGCAAAGACCTTGGTGTCGCGATAGGGCAACTTCATAAATCCCGATACACCCAAGCCCGTGATGTGGTGAATATTTTCCAAAATCGTATCCAGGCAATGCCTGAATTCGGCGCTGCGACTGGGGTCGCGCAGGCGCAGGTAATTGTGAATTTTCAAGTCTTTTTCCAAGCTTTCAAAAATTATGCAACCCGAGTGGTGAATCGTGTTCATCTGCTTGATGGGCGCCATAATTTCCGGCGGCAGCTCCAGCATTTCATCTGGGTCGTCGCCGTCTTCAAAATAGGAGTGCGAGCGCGACGACTGATCCTGCCCTCCCTGCGCTGCCAACACATCGAACTGAATTTTGTGGTGGGGCTTTACGCGAAATACATCGCCCGCGTGCTGGCGCTCTATGTGCAGGGTTTTGCGAGCGTCAAAAATACAGCTTTTAAATACCCCTTGTTTGTTGATGGCGCGGCCCAGGTGCACCATGTTGTTGACGGCGGTGGTGAATGCCGGTAGCAGCGATTCGTCGTATAAGTTGAGGCTGGAGTCGATATGGATGCCTTGGTCGTCCCAGTGGATGGCCAGGCCGCCCACCAAGGGAAAGCGCCCCAGGTGGCTCACAGCGGTGACGAAGGCTTTTTCGGTGTCGCCCATACCGCTGAGAAAATTTTTGTAGTACTTGTCCAGTTCCGTGGGGTCGATGGCGGCAAAGGTGGCGTCGTCCATTTCGCGTCGCAAGAAGGATTTGCGCGAGCTGTAAACCACCGTGTCTACTTCGTGAGTTTTGGGGTAACTGGTTATGGGCAACAGCGGTTGCAGGTCGTTATTGTCCAGCCGGTCATTGGGCGTGGTGACAATGTGTTTCATGTAGCGCATATTGCCCAGCCAGTAGTCGCCGGCGCGATCGCGCAGGCGCTTGTCGTTGCTCATCAAGTTGGTGAGCGTGCGTGCAAACTCTTCGGGCAGGCCCAGAGAGTTGGGCGTAATTACATGCCGACCAAATCGGCTGGACTGTCCTGAGGCCAGGGCGTACAAGGTGCCGGCCGCGCCCTGCTCGTCAAAGCGCGGCGATGAAAGCCCGCCGTTTAATTGTTCTTCGCCAATAAAATAGATGTCGCCTAATTTTGCGTTGGTTTGAGCGGCGTCGGCAGTGAGTGCACTTAGGCCGCTGTTAGTTGCGTACTGGCCGCGCGCGTCCAGCTGGGCAAAGACCGCGGCACCCCAGTCGATTAGCCGCAGCGCTTCGGTGGTTTCATCCCACATCAGGTTGGAGGGTTTAATATCGCCGTGCACAATGGGGGCGCGGTTTTGCTGCTCTGCCTGATCGCGCAGACCCAGTAATATGTCGGCCAATTGGGCCGCTATTTTTAAAATCAGGCGCGGTGCCAGCCGGCCCACACGGCGCGCGTACTCGTCCAGATTGACGCCGGGCGCGCGCTCCATCATTAAAATCGATTGACCGTGAACGCGCTGGAATTCGACGAAGGCCGGCACGCCGGGCAGAGCGACTTGCGACAACATATAGCCCTCATCCTCTAACCGGTCTTGCACATGTTGAGGCAGGGTAATGCGCGAAAATTTAAACACGAAATCGCGGTTGTCGCTGTCTTTGGCGGCAAACACGAAACCGTAGGCTCCCTTGCCAATCATTCGCGTCGCGGTATACCCCAGTCGGCGCAATTGCGCCTCGCACAACCCCAGCCAGGACTTCAGCTTTTTGGCGTCGCGGTGGCTGAGCAGGTAGATCGATTGCTCTTCGTTGATGTAAAAGTGCTGGAGGTTTCGTTGTTCCATGGCGTGGGCAGTGGCCGCTGGTTGGCAAAGGTCCGGACTACTATAGCAGTCGGCTGTCGGGGTCTGAAGCACTGCTGATGTCGGTGCGCCCAGGTTGCGGGATGGTGTGGTGGACGCGGCTTAGCTGGGTGGCAGATGTTTTGTCACATAAGCCAACAGCGCCTGCTCTTCAATGGGTTTGCTGAAGTGATAGCCCTGGCCCATATGGCAGCCCATGTGTTGCAGCCAGGCCAGTTCCGAGCTGGTTTCCACGCCTTCGGCAACCACTTCGAGGCCCAGGTTTTCACCCACGTTAATGATACTTTTTACTATCGCTTGCTTGCGGCTCTGGGTGCCGAGATCGGTAATGAAACTGCGATCAATTTTTAGACAGTTAATGCGCATGTCCTGCAGGTAGCTAAAGGACGAGTAACCCGTGCCAAAGTCATCGATGGCCACTTTGACGCCCAGGGCCTGGAGCCGGGTGATGGCTTTGTTGGTGTGCTCCGGGTTTTCCAGCAACACAGACTCTGTCAACTCAAACTCCAGGCTGCCCGGCGTTATGGGGTGCTTAGACAGCGCGGCAACCACCGTAGGCAAAAACACGGGGTCGGCGAAATCGTGGGCCGAGACATTGATAGACAGTTGCAGCGCGCCCAAGGGCGTATTTTGCCACTCAAACAATTTCTTCAGGGCCTGCTTAAATACCCAGCGGGTGATGGCATTAATCAGGCCCGTGGCTTCTGCCACCGGGATAAATTGGTCTGGGTAGATGAGTTTGCCATCGGGGATTTGCCAGCGCAGCAGCGCCTCGGCGCCCACAATGCAATTGCGCTTTAGATCGATCTTGGGTTGAAAGTGCAATACCAGTTCGTCGTTGTCGATGGCGCGCCGCAGCTTTTGCTCTGTGTCTATTCGGTGCAGGGCCATGCGTTCGAGGCGCGGATCAAAAAAGTGAAATTTATTTTTGCCCGCCTGTTTGGCTTGGTACATGGCCATGTCGGCTTTGCGAATCAGTGCCTCCGGCTCTGTGTCGTCTTGGGGAGCCACGCACACGCCCAGGCTTGCGGTTACCACATAGTGGGCACCGTGTATTTTAAAGGGCGCATTAAACAGCAGCAGCACGCGATCCAGCACGCTGATGATGTCTTGCTGATGCGCAATGCCCTCCATAATCAGCAAAAATTCGTCGCCGCCCAGACGCCCCAGGGTGTCGCTGTTGCGCAGGCAATTGTTGAGGCGCGCGCTGGTGGAAACCAGAAAGTTGTCGCCTTGGCCGTGCCCGGCGGTGTCGTTTATTTTTTTGAAATCGTCCAGATCGATAAAAACAACGGCGGTTTTTTGACCGGCGCGGGCGCCTTTTTTCAAGGCGTGATCGAGTTTTTCGAGCAATAGCAGGCGGTTGGGCAGGCCGGTCAGGGTGTCGTAAAACGCCTGGCGCTCGAGCTGTGCCTGCTGCTGTTTAATTTCGGTAATGTCTCGAAAACACCAGACCCGACCGAGGTATTCCGCGCCATTCAAAATGGGAACGCTGTGGTACTCGTAGTGGCGGTTGTCTACGGTTTCCATGAAGTTGTGCAAAATGCGCTTGTTGTCCTGGGTGACTTGGGCGATGTCTTGCAAAAACGGTTCGGTATTTTTCATAAGGTCTAACACGGCGGTCAGATTCTCTTGACCGGTGTTATTTTTCAGCTGATCCCAGCGTTTATTCATAAACTGGCAACCGGCGCGGTTGATTTGCGTTAACCGGCCGCCGGGTGCAAAGCTGAAGATGGCCTCTGGGCTGGCGTCCAGTAGTGCGCGCTGCAGCGAGATGGCGGTTTTATGCTCGCGCAGAAAGCGTTCATTTTGGTCTAACTGTTCGCGCAGCGCGCCGTTGCGCTCGTTGAGTTCATCGGAGGTAAGCATTAGCGACCGCTCGAGCATTAAGCGCTCGCGATCTTGTTGGCTCAGGGCCTCTGAAATGGCGGCTAACAATGGCGCCTCGGGCAGCTCGTCGGCGTGCTCCCGGCCGTGTTTGCGCAAGAGCCGCTTAAGCAGTTTATGCATTGCGTTCCTGCAGCGTGGTAATTGTCATGGTTTGGTTGTGGAGTGCACAACTGTCGCTGCCAACCATGGGCGATATTTCTCCGTAGGAATAAAAGCCGGCAAACTGCCAGCCGTCGCCCAGCACATCCTCCACGGCTTCGAGCTCTTCTTCCGTGCGCTGGTTGAGCACCAAGCGCCGGCCCACGCAGCTGATCAGCAGTGCCAGGCCGCCCTGGCCCTGGTGTTTTTGCCGGCTGAGTGCGGCGCTGGCGGCGGTCTCGGCGCCGTCGATCAAGCGGTCGAAATTAGCCCGCATGAGCTGGGCTTTGGCGCCGGTGGGCATGTCGCCGGCGAAGGTCATGGAGGCCTCCTGTTCGTCGACGCTCAAAATGGTGCGGATCACCGCCTCCTCTTCGCCGTCGCGTTTGATCAGCAGCGGAAACAAGAGTGCCGAGGCGGGCAATTCGTCGGCGTGGTCGCCGAGATAGCGCTTGTACAGGGCCAGCGCCGGTTGATCGTCCAGACTGTAGAGCACGTTGCTGCGGGCGCGGGTAATCAGGCGCTCTGGCCCAAAGGGGTCCCAGCCACCCATGCTGCCGTGGCCGATGACAATGTCCGGGCCGTACAGGCCACACAGGAGTATGTTGCCCTCGCCGGATCGGCCGTTGTGCCAGACCTCGGTGCTTTGAAAGCGCGTGCCATCGCCCGCCAGGCCGCCAGTGACCAGCACCCCGGCCGGCAGCCTCGCCCTGAGTAAATCCACTAGCTGGGTGCCGTTGACCTGTTGGCCATCCGACAGCAGCAATACGTACTTCAATCCCTCTTTGGTCAACTCTTGAGTCAGCCGGTCTAGGGTATCGGCCAAATTGCCGCCCTGCAGCGATGCCATGCACACCTGGGTGTCGGTGGTGGCAAAACTGACGGCGGTCAGGCACAGGCTATTGTCGTGCAGTTCGGTCCCTAAAATTTCGCCGGAGGTGCTGCAACCGATGATGTCGGCCTTGGGGAAGTGGGCCTGCAGCTCGGCGTTAAGGGCCGGGTTTGCCGCCAGCTCTCGGTCGCCAAAAAGCAACACGAGTTGGGCATCGGAGGTGGTGGGCAGGGGCGCGCGCCAGTGATCGTCGCGATAGAGGTTTTGGTAGGTGTGCATGGACGGCTCTTACCATGAGGGTATTAAGCCTAAAGTCTAGCAGGCCCGTCGAGGGCTGTTGCACAAAGGGCTGGCAGCCCGAGCTATCGGAACTGCCAGCCAGGAGGGGAAAGGCGCAAGCCCTAGGGCAAGACCCAGGCGATATTGTCAATTTGCAGGTGCACGCCGGTTTGGGCGTCCCATTCGGGCACCAGCACAAAAGGCGTATTCACTTTGCTGAGGTCCAGGCCGCCGGCCACCAGGTCGCTCACGGGCACTTCCACGCTCTGCCAGCCGCTCATGCCGGGTTGGCCGATGGCAATATCGCCAGAGGAGCAGGGGTGGCCGCAATCCGCCTTGATCGCCAGCGAGCTGGCGCTGGCGTAGTCGAGCACCTGGATGTCAAAACGCAGCGTGCCGGTGTCGGCAAAGGCGCGCATGTCTTTGGCCGTGGAACTGTTCACAAACACCAGGCCGCTGCGGTCGGTGCCCGTGAACTTGACGTCCAAAACTTTGCCTCGGCTGGGGTCGGTGGCGTCCAGGGTTTCCAGCACCAAGTGCGGCGAGGCGGTCTCCCATACCAGCCAGCCCAGGTCCCAGATGGGGTTCACTTCGTCGTCAAATATGAACACCGTTTCGGTCAGGGTGTTGCCGGGATCGGTGGCCAGGGGCTGCAGGTCGCAGCTCTCCAGGCACACCAGTTGCACTTGGTTTATTTGCACCCTGGCCGGGCCGCTGGCCTCAAATACAAACAGATTTTGAATACTGCTGAGGTTTACGCTGCCGGCCTCAATGCTGTTGGCTTGCAACTGGTTGATGGGTACCGAAACTTTGACCCAGGTGTCGAGCGCCGGCGCGGTGATGACCTTCTCGCTGACATTGGGCCAGCCGCTGTCGAGCTTCACCTTGAACTCGGTGGCAGCGGCTTTACTCAATACTTTGAGGTTAAAGGTCAACTCGCCGTACTGCGCCATATTGATCAGCTTAACGCCTGTGTCGGCGCCCTCGATGGGGCTTTCGTCAAGGTTGATAAAACTGTTGCCGGCGTTTAAGAACTCAATTTGCCAGTGGGTGGCATCGCCCTCGGTGACCATCTCTAGCTGCACATCGCCGTCCACGGGCGACCAACTCAACAGATTGAGCAACTGTTGGTAGTCTGCGCCGCCGTGGCTAAAGGCCAGCGACTGCAGGCTGTTGTCAAACAGCGATATCACTTTTTGCGCCGGTCGGTGGCTGCCGATGGGGGCGATATCGGGGTTGACGTTGGAGGCGCAGCCGCTGCCGTCGGCGCTCACTACACCCTCCGGGGCGCACTGGTAGACGCGCACGTAATCGACGCTGAGCGTTTGTGGGAAGCTGCTGTTGGCGTCGGGTGCGCCGGGCCAGTTACCGCCCACGGCCAGGTTCATAATGATGTGAAAGGCCTCGTCGAAGGGCGCGCCGGCACTGCCGTAGCTGAAGCCGGTGGACTGGTCGGCCCAGTAGTAGGTGAACCAGCCGGGGCTGTCGGCAGTGGCGGGCTGCTGGGTGGCATAGTGCACGCCGTCTAAATACCAGCGAATTTCGTTGGCCTCCCACTCCACAGCGTAGGTGTGCAGGTCTTCCCAGATGTTGCCCTCGGCCGTGATGCTTTGGCCGGTGTAGCTGTTTTCGGGCCAGAATTTGCCGTAGTGCAGGGTGCCGTGGATGTCGTTGGGGGCGCTGCCGGTGTTGCTATTGACCGCCTCCATAATGTCGATTTCACCGCTGGCGGGCCAGCCGCCGTAGCGCCACTCGGTGGGCAGCATCCACACCGCCGGCCACAGGCCCTGGCCCTGGGGCAATTGGGCCGCCACTTCGATGCGCCCGTAGCGCCAGTCGCCCTGGCCCTTGGAGCGCAGCCGCGCCGAGGTGTAGTTGCGGCTGGCGCTGGTATCGCTGGGATCGTAGTTGGGGTCGTCGTCGCCCAGCGCGGGCCCGCTAAAGGCTTCTTGGCGCGCCACTATGTGCAGCCGGCCGTCGGCCAGGTAGCTGTTCTCGGCGCGATCGGTGTAGCACTGCAACTCATTGTTGCCGCCGCCCATGCAATTTTTTTCGAATTGCCACTTGTTGGTGTCGATACTTTCGCCGTCAAATTCATCGCTCCACACCAGTGACCAGTTGGCATTTGGCGTCGGTGTGGGCGTCGGGGTTGGCGTCGGGGTTGGCGTCGCGGTTGGTGTCGGGGTTGGTGTGGGTGTTGGGGTTGGCGAGGGCGCCTCGCCACCGCCACCACCACAGGCGGAGAGTAACAATGCGCTGGCCAGCAGCCACGGGAGTCTGTGATTCATAGTGTTTCCTTTCTGTTTATTATTAGTTGGGTGTTGCGATTGAGCGGTCTTGCAATGGCGTCCTGCGCCGCCGCGATTGTGTCGGCGCAGGGCGTGGTTTGGGCTAGGGATTGGGGCAGCCGTGCTCGCCTTTTTCCCAGTGAATGTTGTAAAGCTTCAGTTGTGTGGCGTCCTGGCTGGTAATTTCAAAGGCCGCACTGACCTGTTGTAAATCGCTGCCAAAGCATGCCAGGGGTATGCGTACCTGCTGCCACTGCGAGCGATCCAAGCGCGCGAAGTTTGCCAGCGACTGGGGCTGACAATCTGGCTGGCAGTGCAGCTGTACCGTGAAATCGGCGGGCTGGCTGACCTGAATGTCGAAGATCAGTGTGCCGCCGGTAAAGTCCTGCATCGACTGAGCGCTGCCCGCATAGAAGCCAGCCCGACCCGGAGCTTCCCACTGCAGTGCCAGGGTGTCCTCTTGGACAAAGCGATCGCGCATGTACAGGGCAATTCCCGGGCGCTTCAGGCTGGCGCCGTTGACGTCGGTGGTGGTGCCATCGGTGCCGGTGAGTTGCAGTTTCCAGGGCGAAAAGGTGCGCCGGTGAAAAATCGCAGTGTGACGGGTGTCCGCTACCGCGACGTCCGCAGGATTGACTGCCAGCGGGTAGTCGAGTTCGCTGGACTCGCCGTTGGTGAGGCCAAAGCCCTGGGCAAACAGCGGGTCGTAGTTGGCGTCGCCTTTATTTAAGGGCGATTGCTGGCCGTGCTTGGGCCAGGAAAAACTCAACTTGCCGGTGAAGGGGTAGTTAATAGCGCCATCGGGTTTTTTAATGAGCACATCCGCTACACCTGCACCTTCGGTGCCCGGCTGCCAAATTACCGCAAAGGCATCGCTGGCATTCAAAAAGGGATTCACTGCCAGGGGCCGACCGGTGATAAACAAGCTGACCACGGGGATCTTGGCGTCCTTAAAGCGCTGAATCAGCGCCAGGTCTTTGGCCGAGCGATAGGCGGTATCCTGCACGTCGCCCTGCATTTCGGCATAGGGATTTTCACCAAACACCACGATGGCGACATCGGGTGTGTCGGTGAACTGGCCGTCTTCGCTGTAGACGGCGGTGCCGCCGCCCTGTGCCATGGCCGCGCGAATGCCGTCGTAGACGGTGGTGGCGCCGGGGAAGTCCTCGTTCATATT
>NZ_JBTUOC010000061.1:0-13237 GCF_058345725.1 Simiduia sp.
CAACAGCCTGCCGAACGTGAGCCTGACGACGAACGACGGTGTGACGGTGAGCAACACCGTGACCACGACCTTGGTGAACGACGCACCAGTAATTGATCTCGACGGCAACAATTCAAGCGGTGCTACCGGTGCCGATTATCAAACGGCGTTTACCGAGGGCGGTGCGGCAGTGCGTATTGCCGATACCGATGTTGTGATCAACGATGTAGACAATACAACATTGACCAGCGCGCGAATTCAAATTGGTAATGTTGAGGCAGGGGATCTTTTAACGGTGGGTGCACTGCCAGCGGGCATTACTGCGAGCGCCTATAACCCTTCAACCGGTGTGTTGACCCTGTCGGGTAGTGCGTCTCTGGCGAGTTATCAGCAGGCCATTCGCGCGGTACAGTTTAGCAATGACGGTTCAGCCTCTGGTGCAGACAAAGATATACAAGTCAGTGTTTTCGACGGCCAAGATTGGAGTAACGTAGCTCATACAACGGTATCTATGGTGTTGATACCAACGGTGTCGGTCGCAGACGTTTCCGTGCAAGAGCCGCAGTCGGGTACAACCACGCTGACCTTTACCATCAATATCGATACGCCACCCAGTTCAGATTTAACATTTACCTATCAAACGGCCAGTGGTTCAGCCACCGGTGGCGATGACTATGTACAGGTTGGTCCGCTCGTAGGCACGATTGCCGCAGGCACGACCTCTACCACTGTATCTATCACGATAAACAGCGACAGCAATGTTTTTGAGGGCGACGAAAACTTTACATTGAACTTGTCTGGCTTCAATCAGGCAGTGAACTTTGCGCCTGGTTCGCACCTGACGGCCAATGGTGTACAGGCAATAGGGACCATTGGTGCCAATAACGGCGCGCCAGTTGCGGAAGATGACGTATTCATTACCAGTCAAGACCAGGTTTTAACCACAGGCAACGTACTGGCAAATGACACTTTAGTAGACGGCGCGACGGTAGGTAGTTTTGACACTGTCAGTACCAATGGCGGTACGGTGGTTTACAACAATGACGGTACGTTTACCTATACACCCAGTGCATCGTTTATTGGCACCGATACTTTTACCTATACCTTGATTGATGCGGATGGCGAATCAGACACAGCAACCGTAACCGTAGAAGTTGCTGACACTGTCGTACAGCCGCCTGAAGTGTCCGGTCTGGCAGACATCAATTATATTGAGAATGCAGCAGCCACGGCTTTGTTCAATGGCGTAAGTATCACGGATTTAGACAGCACAAACCTGTCTTCAGTGGTTGTGACGATTGATGGGTTCCTGGCGAGTCAGGATACAATCGATTATTTAACTGCAGGTACCAATGTCAACGCGGTAATTAATCAAACGGGCACCACGTGGCAGCTCACCTTATCGGGTGGTGCAGATATCGGTGAGTACATCACCGTGCTCGAATCGATAACTTACGAGAACAACTCCGACAATCCTTCGGCTTCGACCAGAACGGTCACGCTGGAGGCTTTTGATCAGGACTACGCCAATATCTATGGTAGCGATACCATGGCCCTGTCAGTCACACCCGTTAACGATGCCCCTACGGTTTTCGACAACGATCGTTTTGTGGTAGAGGGCACCGTAGGTGCGCCTATGAATATTCAGGCACCTACTGATGTGGATTCGGATGATGCCGAGCTGTTGATTACTGTTACCGGGATTCCAGAGGTGGCAACCGGTGTAGTGAGTTATGCCGACGGTATTACTAACCCGGTATCAGTGGGCGATGTATTGACGTTGTCGCAACTGACATCCTTGCTGTTCCACGCCAGCGGCGCGGAATCCGTTGACAGCTTTACTTATACGGTTTTTGACGGAGAGTTGACAACCACCGGTACTACTACGCTGACGGTTGGTGCAACCCAGCCAGACTTTAACACTGTCTATGAGAGCGGGTTGCCTGGCGGCAGTGGTGTTGCCGGTCAAAGTGCAACGGCCGAAGGCAATCTGTTTTTAAACGATGGATCAGGCGGCGGTACTATCACCAGTATTGAATTTGGCGGCTCTACCTATACTGCCTCTGGCGGTGTAATCACCGTCGATACGCCTTTGGGGCAGCTGACCGTAGACGCAGCAACGGGCGATTACACCTATCAATTGACAGATGCCAATACCACGGGTACCGATGTTGACGAGCAGTTTACCTACAACTTTGTAAATGGCGCGCCCCTGTCCGATACGTTAACGATAACCATCGTAGACGATGTACCCATTGCGTCGAATGTAGCGCAGACCATTCCAGAGTCTGAAGAGAATACCTTTAACTTAATGTTCTCACTGGATATCTCCACCAGCATGAATGCCGGTGTGGGCAGCAGTGGGGACACTCGTTTGTCTTTGGCAAAACAGTCACTGGTAAGCTTGGCGGAAGAGTATTTTAATCAATCGACTAAGGTTTCCTTGACAGTACTGCTTTTCGCCAATGGTGCACACAGGCTGGGAACTTACACAGATTTTGAGTCGGCAAAAGCGGCCATCGAATCTGTAACGGATGTAAACCAGACAAACTACTCCAACGATTTGGGTGGCAGTGGTTCGTTGACAAACGCCACTAGCTACGTGGATGCCTTGTCGATGATTCGCAACGAGTTTGCAGCCGACTTGATTGGCCAAAACGCCGCTGACAATGTGCAGAATATTTCCTACTTCCTGTCGGATGGTGCAGTAACTGCCGACGGTTCACCAGCGGGTATGGGCTACAAGGAGTTTGTCAATAACAATGGCATTAAGTCCTACTCTGTGGGTATTGGCGATGGCTTGCCCAATGACCTGTCCGATCTAAATTATGCGCACAATATCGATTCATTGGGGCAGGGATTTGGCACTAATGATCCAGCCTTGATCGTTTCCAATGTTGCACTGTTGCAATCGGAACTACTCAGTACAGTTCCCACAGCCTTTGGTGGCAATATTACCCAGGAAGGTACTATTACACGTGTAACGATGGGTGCAGATGGCGGGCATGTCGAGTCGATCATTATATTGCTGGGTGACCCAGCTGTTGAACACACAATCAGTTATGACGGCACTAATTTTACAGTGTCGCCCGCATTACCTGCTGGCTTGGAGGTCGAAGGTACCAAAGTCACGCTCAATGGAGACGACGGCTTTGCCTATGGCACCTTCACGATGGATTTTGCAACCGGCTCCTACCTGTTTATCGCGCCAAACGGTACTGCTGAAGCAAACTTTGCATTCGATTATACGGTCGTAGATGGCGACGGTGATCGGGCGTCGGCAACCGCGCGCTTCAGTATTGTGGATGATAAGCCAGATGCTCGCGACGACTTGCACACGGCGAATCATTTCGAGCAAATGCAGGGTAACGTCGTTACAGGCATCGGTACAGATGGTGGCCCTTCGTTAGGTGCGGGTTTCACACCGTTCGCTGCGCAGGGTGGCGGCGTGGATAAAGTGGTAGATAACGCCAAAGTTTCAGAAATTAATTTCCAGGGTTCAATTATCAGTTTGGATCTGGCAGCAGTAACGCCGGTGACCGGAGCGTCTGAAAACGTTGTTTTGAATTCGCAGTCCGTTATTGATGCTGCTAATTTTACTGTTAGCGGTACACGCTTTGGCTCAACAGCCAACCTTGGTTTTGATACCACGGGTAATGATCAGGGTGTCGGTATTCAAGGCGATACCGGTGATGAAATAGACGCAAACGAAGTGATGACCATAGCCTGGGATACCAGCGTGCTGCCCAATGGTGTTGAAAATCTGCAGCTAAATTTGGTGAATTTTGCAGACAGTGATCGCGTGCAGGTGCGACTGTTTGACACCACTGGTACTGAGCTAACGGGTAGTCCATTTACGCAATTTGGCACTGTGGATACCGTTGACCTTAGCGCTTTCAACGGAATCGGGAGCATACAAATAAGTTCTACCTCAGGAAATGGTTTTACCTTAAACAGCTTGTCATACGACCCTGTGGAAGCTACGCCTATCGAACCTGCGGGAACAAACGGTACCAATTTGACCTGGGAGTATGCGGTGGATTTCGATGCTAAAGGCAATCAAATCAATCAGGTGAAAATCACCGATTCCGATGATGGGTCTGTACTTGTGTTTGGCAGTAATGGTTACTACAGCTATACGCCGGTTAACCCCTATAACACAGATCCAGTGGTTGAAAGTTTTACCGATAACAGCGCAGACCAAGGCGTAATAGTAACGACGACTGCCAATGGCAGTCCAACGGTTACTTACAATGGTGGGCAAGGGATAGGCGTAAACAGTACAGGCGATCAATACAGTGATAGTGCCGATAGCGGCGACAATATCATTTTGACCTTCGACAGTTCGCTCTATCCAGGTGGCGTTAAAGACATCAGTTTGGCTTTCGGTTGGGATAGCGGTGCGGCGTCCGCCATATTTTACGACGATGCCAATAATGTTATCGCCACCGTTACCTTGGACGGCAATGATACGCAAACTTTCACCGGCATATCGGGCGTGCGTCGCGTTGAAGTAGCGACGGGTAGCGACGGCGATTACAGTATTCAAAGTGTCAGCTTTACGCCGTTGCCAGGTCCCGCCATCGATTCGGCATTAATGCCCAAGTTTGTGGAGTACAAACTCACCGATACAGATGGTCAGTCGGATGTCGCTCAACTCGCGCTCTACACCATCGACAATCGTATTGCCGGTACTGACAACAACGACAATATCATTGGTGGCAATCTCAACGATGCTATTACAGGTGGCGCTGGCGACGACAACTTAAGTGGCGGTGCCGGTAACGACAGCATCTCGGGTGGTACGGGCGCTGATATCATCAGCGGCGGTAGTGGTCACGACTATCTTGCGGGTGGTGCAGGCAATGACGAATTGTACGGCAATGACGGTGATGACCACTTGGCCGGTGATGCTGGCGACGATTTAATGGATGGCGGTATCGGGGCAGACATATTAATCGGCGGCGATGGCAATGATCGACTGTTTGGCGGTGCCGATAACGACAAGTTGTATGGCGGCGAGGGTAACGATCAACTCTACGGCGGCTCTGGCGACGACCTGCTCGTGGGCGAGGCGGGTGATGACCTGCTCAACGGTGGTTCGGGGAACGACCTGCTCTACGGCGGCGAAGACCAAGATACACTGATTGGCGGAGAGGGCGACGATATTCTGTTTGGCGGCCGCGGCGATGATACCCTGACCGGCGGCAATGGCGCCGATACCTTTGCCTGGGCGCGCGGCAACATCGGCACCGACACGGTCACAGACTTCACTACGGCCGAAGGCGATAAGTTGGATTTGTCGGATTTGCTGGTGGGAGAAGAATCTGGTGATATTGGAGATTACCTGCAGTTTAACTTCTCAAACGGCGATACCTATATCAGCATTGATGCCGATGCCGGCGCTTCGTTTGAAGTGGGGCAAGTGATTGTGTTGCAAGGGGTAGACCTCACCATGGGTAATACCCTGACATCGCAGCAAATTGTCGACGACCTGATCAGTGGCGGCAACCTAACTTTGGATAGCTAACTGAAAACGGACGATAGATTAGCAGTGGGGGAGTAATGAAGGGGGCGAATATCGCAGTGCTGGCAAGGTGCGTGAGAAACACGATGCGTGTTATTCAGGTCTATCTCGGCGCCGGACTGTTGGGCCTGCTGTTAGTTGGTGAGGCGGCAGCCCAGCTGAATCCAGAGGATTTTGGCTTGAAAGCCATCTATCCACAGGGCGCTGTCATTCGCGGCATCAGCCCCCCGCAATATCAGTTGCAGGTAGCGGGAAAGCCATTGTTACTGGGGCCTACGGGTGCTTTTGTATTCGGCTTGGGGCGCGATGCCAGCAAGATTGACCTTACGGTATTGGGCCCGGACGGTTTAAGGCAGCCCTTGACCATTGCGATTGAGCCGCGCGAATACAATGTTCAGCGAGTAAACGGTGTGCCTGGCAAAACGGTGACGCCGCCTCAATCGCAGATTGACCGTATTCAAAAGGAAGCCGCACTCGCAGCCAAAGCGCGGGCTGTAAACAGTACGCTACAAGACTTTGCCGACGATTTTCAGTGGCCGTTAGTTGGCCCTATTACCGGTGTCTATGGCAGCCAGCGTATCTACAATGGTGTGCCGAAAAACCCGCATTTTGGGGTTGATGTGGCCCGTCCTAAGGGCACGTTAGTGGTAGCACCGGCAGGTGGTGTGGTGCGTTTGGCCTACGAGGATATGTTTTTCTCCGGCGGTACCCTGATTGTTGACCACGGTCACGGTTTAACGTCTACCTTTATCCACCTCTCGGAAATCTTAGTGCAAGAGGGGCAGCGGCTCGAAAAAGGCAACCCCATTGCCAAAGTGGGCGCTACCGGACGGGCCACAGGACCGCATCTCGACTGGCGGATGAACTGGTTCTCCGAGCGGGTTGATCCGCAGACCCTGGTCGGCCCCATGCCGGCCTATTAATCCCCTCAATTCGCTGGAATTCCCACTAGATCCCAAGACAGCTTGCAGCTGTCGTTGTACTATATCGCCCCTTTGCCCCCGCTTGGAGTCGATATGGTTGATCAAAAATTACTCAGCATCCTGGTCTGTCCCGTCAGTAAGGCGCCCCTGGAGTACAAGCAGGAGCAGCAGGAATTGGTATGTTGGGCGAGCGGTTTGGCCTATCCCGTGCGCGACGGCATTCCAGTCATGCTGGAATCAGAGGCGCGCGCCTTAAGTCAGGAAGAAAAAGAAGCTCACACAAGCTAGTAGGTATAAACGAGGTTTGCCTTATGAGCGGTGACACAATATTCAGTAAAATTATTCGCGGTGAGATACCCACTGATTTTATCTATCAGGACGATCTCTGTGTCTGTATCAAAGATATTCAGCCACAGGCGCCTGTACACCTGCTCGTTATTCCGCGTAAACCCATACCGCGCTTAGTGGATGCTAGTCCAGAGGACCAAGCGTTGCTAGGCCATTTAATGGTAAAAGCGGGTGAAATTGCACGGGCCGCAGGGTGCGGTGAAGCCTTCCGTCTGGTCGTCAATAATGGCGAGCAGGCTGGACAAACTGTGTTTCATTTGCACTTGCATATATTGGGCAACAAAACTTATTCGGAATCTGGCTTGGGTATGTAAGCCCGCCAGCACTCATTACGCGCACAAGCGCACAGCCATGGGAATTGGAAGTAGATTATGAAAAGCGCTGAAATTCGCGACGCCTTTCTGAAGTTTTTTGAATCAAAGGGTCACACCATTGTGCCCTCAGGCTCATTGATTCCGGGTAACGACCCCACCTTGCTGTTTACCAATGCAGGCATGGTGCCATTTAAAGATGTGTTTTTAGGCGATGAAAAGCGCCCCTATTCGCGCGCTGTTAGCTCTCAGCGTTGTGTGCGTGCGGGCGGTAAGCACAACGACTTGGAAAACGTGGGTTACACGGCGCGCCACCATACCTTCTTTGAAATGCTGGGTAACTTCAGTTTTGGCGACTACTTTAAACGCGACGCCATTCTATTCGCCTGGGAATTTTTAACGGCAAGCCACAGCCTGAATATTCCTCAGGAAAAATTGTGGGTGACCATTTATGCCGAAGACGACGAAGCCTTTGATATTTGGCACAAAGAGGTGGGGTTGGCGCCCGAGCGCATAATTCGTATCGGCGACAACAAGGGCGGCAAGTATAATTCCGATAATTTCTGGGCTATGGGCGACACCGGCCCCTGTGGGCCAAGCTCAGAAATATTCTATGACCACGGCGCAGAAGTCGCTGGCGGTTTGCCCGGTACGCCCGAGGAAGACGGCGATCGCTATATTGAAATTTGGAACCTGGTGTTCATGCAGTTTAATCGCATGGCCGATGGTACCATGAAATCTCTGCCTAAGCCCTCCGTGGATACCGGTATGGGACTGGAGCGAATTTCGGCGGTGATGCAGCATGTGCACTCCAACTACGAAATTGATTTATTTCAATCGCTCTTAAAAGCCGCCGCTGCTGCTACGGGTTGCGATGATCTGACCAACCAGTCGCTGCGCGTTATTGCCGATCACATCCGCTCGTGTGCATTTTTAATTATTGATGGCGTGGTGCCGTCTAACGAAGGCCGCGGTTACGTATTGCGCCGCATTATGCGTCGCGCTATCCGTCACGGCCATAAATTGGGGCAAACAAAGGCGTTTTTTCACAAGCTGGTGGCTGCACTGGGTCAGGAAATGGGCACTGCCTATCCCGACTTACTGGAAAAAAGTGCGCACCTTGCCAAGGTTATTTTGGCCGAGGAAGAGCAGTTCGCCAAAACCCTGGATAAAGGCCTGGCGGTGTTGGAAGCGGCGCTACAAGGCGTTGAGGGCAAGGTCATTAGCGGTGAGACTGTTTTTACCTTGTACGATACCTACGGCTTTCCCGTCGACCTCACCGCAGATATCGCGCGCGAGCGAGGCCTGGATTTGGATATGGCGGGCTACGAAGCAGCCATGGAAGAACAGCGTCAGCGGGCCCGCGCCGCCGGCAGTTTCAAGGTGGACTATTCTGCCAGCCTGCAATTGGATGGCCAGACAGACTTTACCGGCTATCAACAATTAGAGGGCAGTAGCAAAATTGTTGCGCTGCTGAAAGACGGCGTCAGCGTGAACAGCCTTTCAGCCGGCGAGCAGGGGGTTGTGGTGTTGGATCAGACACCTTTTTACGCTGAATCTGGTGGCCAGGCCGGCGACAGCGGCTATTTGCGTGCAGAGGGTGCAGTGTTTGAAGTGCAAGACTGCACCAAACAGGGTGGGCACCATTTACACATCGGCCAGTTGCGCAGCGGTGAGCTGGCGGTGGGAGTGAGCCTGGTCGGGCAGGTAGACGCGGAGGTTCGGCAGGCCACAGCGCTAAACCACTCAGCGACACATTTATTGCATGCCGCGCTGCGCAAGCTACTGGGCGAGCACGTTACGCAGAAAGGTTCACTGGTCGATGCCGAGCGCCTGCGCTTTGACTTTTCGCACCCAGAGGCCGTAAAGCCCGAGCAGCTGAAAGCCATTGAGCAGCTCGTAAACGCGCAAGTACGCCAAAATTCCCCGGTGCAGACCGACGTCTGCGACATGGAAACCGCCAAAAGCAAGGGTGCTATGGCGCTGTTTGGCGAAAAATATGGCGACAGTGTGCGCGTGCTCACCATGGGCGACGGCTTTTCCGTAGAGCTCTGCGGCGGCACCCACGTGGCGCATACGGGCGAAATTGGTTTGTTCCGCATTGTGTCTGAAACCGGTATTGCGTCGGGTGTTCGCCGTATTGAAGCCGTGACTGGCGCTGCGGCCCTGGCACAGGTGGAACATCAAACAGACTTGATTGTCCAATTGGCGAACCTGTTAAAAACCAGCGCCGACCAAGTGCACGACAAGGCCGAGCAGTTGCTCAGCAGCCACAAGAGTCTTGAGAAGGAGCTGGCTGCGGTTAAGTCCAAGTTGGCCTCGCTGGCCAGCGGCGACCTGGTTGCCAATGCTGTAGATGTACAGGGCGTTAAGGTGCTGGCAGTTCAGTTAGAGGACGTCGACAGCAAAGCTCTGCGCGATATGGCCGACCAGCTGAAAAATAAGCTAGGTACAGCAGTGGTGTTGCTGGCCGTCTGCGAAGGCGACAAAGTCGCCCTGGTGGCCAGCGTGACCAAAGATGCCACTGGCAAGGTTAAAGCTGGTGATTTAATGCGTCATGCCAGCGGCTTAATTGGCGGCAAGGGCGGTGGCCGTCCCGATATGGCTCAGGGCGGCGGTACAGACCTGGCGGCTTTGCCTGCCATGTTGGCCGGTATTCCCGAGTGGGTGCAGCAGCAACTGGGCTAGGGTGGCAATCTTTCGAGATTTGGTGTGACTTAGGCGCGATTTATTCTTAACAAAAGTAATATTTTGTGCTTAAGTTGCGCGTCCCGCGTTGCGGGTGTCAAATACATCACTTATTAAGGGGAAGGCTTCTTCATGAGCCTGTTGGTACAGAAATACGGCGGTACCTCGGTGGGTACTGTCGAGCGTATAGAAGCTGTGGCCGAAAAAGTCGGTAAATTCCGCGATCAGGGCCACGATATGGTCATTGTGGTCTCAGCCATGAGTGGCGAGACTAACCGCTTGATTGACCTGGCCAATCAAATTCAAGAGTCGCCGGACCCGCGCGAAATGGATGTGCTGGTGTCTACCGGCGAGCAGGTCACTATTGCGCTTTTGTGCATGGCGTTGAAAAAGCGTGGCTACGACGCGCGCTCGTACACCGGTGGACAGGTGCGCATCGTCACCGATGACTCCTTCAACAAAGCCCGTATTCAGCAGATTGACGACGAGCGTATTCGCAAAGACCTGGCAGCGGGGCGCGTGGTAGTTGTGGCCGGTTTTCAGGGCGTGGACGAGCAGGGCAACATTACTACCCTGGGGCGCGGTGGTTCAGACACCACCGGCGTGGCTTTGGCTGCGGCACTTAAAGCCGACGAATGCCAGATTTATACCGATGTGGATGGCGTCTATACCACTGACCCGCGGGTAGTAACCTCCGCTCGGCGCCTGGACCGCATTACATTTGAAGAAATGTTGGAAATGGCCAGCCTGGGCTCCAAAGTGTTGCAAATACGCTCTGTGGAGTTTGCAGGTAAATACAATGTCCCGCTGCGCGTATTGCATAGCTTTCAGGACGGCCCCGGCACTTTGATTACCCTCGATGAGGAACTCGACACCATGGAACAACCCGTAGTATCAGGCATCGCATTTAACCGAGACGAAGCAAAAGTCACCTTGGCCGGCGTGCCAGATTTACCGGGCGTGGCCTCGCGTATTCTGGCGCCCGTGGGGGCCGCCAACATTGAAGTGGATGTCATCGTCCAAAACGTCTCTTCAGACAAAACCACGGACCTGACCTTTACCGTACATAAGAATGATATGGACAAGGCCCGCAAGGTGCTGGAAACCGTTGCCCAGGAAATTGGCGCGCGTGAAGTAATCTGTGACAGCAAGGTTGCCAAAGTATCCTTGGTGGGTGTTGGCATGCGCTCCCATGCGGGCGTTGCAGCCACAATGTTTAAGGCGCTGGCGGAGGACAACATCAATATTCAGATGATCACCACCTCGGAAATCAAAATTTCTGTGATCATTGATGAAAAATATCTTGAATTGGCGGTGCGTGGATTGCATGCTGCATTCGATATGGATAAAGAGCCTCAGGAACAGAAATAAGAGGCTTCAAAATTGGGGAAACCTGGGTTTACTACGTCTTATCCCATCTTCACCCCACATTGGCTGGTTTGTTTTCTTTTTTGCAGGATTTGGGCTTTACTTGTAGTAAGTGGCTCGCTGGGGCAACTCTGGGCAGAACAGGAAGTGGGTTAGTGACAACCAACAACGGCTAGCACCCACCATTTTATGGTACCGTTGTACAACAGGATGATTTTAAGGAGAATCGTGATGTTGATATTGACACGTCGCATAGGTGAGACGCTTATGGTAGGCGACGAGGTAACAGTCACAGTGCTTGGTGTAAAAGGTAACCAAGTCAGAATTGGTGTTAATGCACCAAAAGAAGTGGCCGTGCATCGTGAGGAAATCTACCAGCGCATCCAGCGAGAAAAGCAAGACGGCGAAGAATAAGCCTGTCGGTGAGTGCATCAAACGGCGGCCCATGGGCCGCCGTTTGTGTTTCTGTCGGTCGAAAATTGAGCACTAAAAAGGCCAAGAAAAAAGCACATAACTCTTTGATTTATTAATAGATGTGGTATTATGCCGCACCTGTTGGAGAGGTGGCCGAGTGGCCGAAGGCGCGCCCCTGCTAAGGGCGTATACCCTAATCCGGTATCGGGGGTTCGAATCCCCCCCTCTCCGCCATACACAAAACCCTCGCCTGTTAAGGCGGGGGTTTTTTGTATGGCGCTGTGGGCGGGTGAGGGCCCTCGCGGGTTCGACCAAATTCGCGTCTTTTGCGGATTTGGGACGCCGGAATGTTAGTGAAGGCGCCCCGCAGGGGTGGGGCGTTTTTAGCCCCATCAATCCCCGGCTATGTAATGTGTATTGTCGGTTGGTGTTGAAGTGGAAAAGGATAAGAATTCGGTTCGAGCCGAAGCGTGCAGCGCGAAGACCCGCAAGCGTAGCGCCGCGCATCCCCCCTCTCCGCCATATAAATATAAAAGCCCCACTCTAACGAGCGGGGCTTTTTATTTGTGCGGCGAAGTGCGATTTGCAGAGAGAGAAGCCCTTGTGCAGGCCGCCTGGCCTGCGTTCCATAAATGCGGTCGCAACACCCAATCTAAGCGCAGCGCAAAGGCCTGCAATGTGTATTGCCCCGCCTTTGGTTGCCGCTTGTTATGCGGGGCGGCGCCAGGGCGTATTTTCCTGTGTGCCATTGTGTGTACCATTCGTCCCATAGCCAGACAGAATAAATAGGGGACACCATGAAACAATTAAAAGGCGCGCTGGGAAATATTGGCGTACAAGTGGTTATAGCGATGGTGTTAGGCACCATAACTGGCGCCATCATGGGGCAGGAGGCGGCGGTATTCGCGCCGCTGGGTTACCTCTTCATTAATCTGATCAAAATGCTGGTTATCCCGCTGATCGCCATTGCCATCGTCGCCGGTGCTGCGAACTTGGGCGCTAGTTCATCGGCAGGTAAATTGGGTCTGGCTACCTTCGGCTTTTTCATGGGGACGTCGGCACTGGCAGTGGCGTTGGCGCTATTGGCCGGGGAGCTATTTCAGCCTGGTGCTGGGGTAGACCTCAGCAGTGCCCAGCACATGTTTTCCGATGAGCTGGTTGCCAAGGGCACGGTGCCTGGGTTTGTAGAGACTGTGCTGGGGATGGTGCCTACCAACGTATTTCAGGCCCTGAATGATGCCAATATTTTGCAGATAATGGTGTTTTGCTTGTTCTTGGGCATTGCCTTGTCGCGCCAGCCTGCGGCGCAGCGAAAGCCACTGCTCGGGGGACTGGATACGCTGGTTAATGCGTTTATCTGGATGATCAATGTGGTGATGTGGTTGGCGCCATTGGGTGTCTTCGGGCTTATGGCAGACGCAGTGGGCACCTACGGTTTTGCCATGCTGAACCTGGTTATGAATCTGTTCATTGTCTATGTGCTGGCCATATTGGTATTTGGTTTTGCTGTTTATCCACTACTAATTAAGCTGTTTTCGACACAGTCACCCTGGCAGTTCCTGGCCAAAATGAAAAAAGCGCAAGCCGTTGCGCTGTCAACTTCTTCCTCTATGGCCACGCTGCCGGTGACCCTGGAAGTGGTAGAAGAGGAGCTAAATGTCTCTAAGCCCACCGCAGCG
>NZ_JBTUOC010000062.1:0-30191 GCF_058345725.1 Simiduia sp.
ATTAACGCCGCCAGCACACACTCTGATGCCCGCCACTCAGTGGCAGTACTACCAGGATGTGTTGCAGCGGCGCCGGCCGGCATTGGCGCCTCAACTGGCAAAGGTGGCCGAGCACATACTTGCGGAGGCACCCTGGATGCAAGCCAGTATCGCGCGCCTGGCAGAGAATCCAGTGGCGACCTTTTGTCACCGCGATCTCAACCCGGACAATTTACTGCTGCACAACCAGCAATTATTGTGTATCGATTTTGAATACGCCTGCACCAGTGACCCGCGCCTAGAGCTGGCCGCGCTGCTTGCACACCACAAGCTTACCAGCGCGCAAACACGCAAAATTAAACAACAGCTGTTACCAGGTAGCCCACAGCAACAGGCGCTGGACTTTGCCGACGCCAGTTACTGCTATTGGGTATTTACGGCCTGCTGGGGCGTCATTATGTGCGACGATGGCAAGGCCGCGCTGAGCTGGCTCAAAGAGGCCCTAGGCCATTTGCACTACCACAAATCACGGCTCTTGCTTTAGCGCTTCGCGCTCGCGCTGATACGCCTCGTAAGACTGGTTTACCTTGTCTAGGCAGGCCTGCTGTTGATTGGGTGGCAGCTGCAGACAATCATTCCGATTGCTTTGTTTTAGGCCCTCGTAGACCTGTTTGTTCGAACAGCCCGCCAGTATTAACACCAGCAACCCGGTCAAAACCCATCGAAATAATGACATACCCCCTCCTTTGATTGTCGCCAACGCGCGTCGGCGTAAATCTGTTGGATACCCGGCTTGTCGCAAAGTTCACCACTTAGCGCCAAGTCATCAACCGGTCTTCATCGCGCAACAGGTACAGGGCCACGCAGGCAGCCCACATTGGCCAGGCGGCAAAAAACAACAGGTGCGAACCCTCAAAGGGGTCTAGGTATTGGCGAAAAGACGAAAAGGTAGAGGCCGAGTGCGCCAACAATACCAGGCCATAGCTCCATCGCTTCCATACGCCAAAGAGGAACGCCGCCAGCAAAAGCATCTCGGCCACGGCCAAGCCATAGATCGCCAGGGTTTCGACACCGGGAATAGCATAAAAATGCTCGAAAATTCGAATGGCATGGCTCGGATTGACAAATTTATCGAGCGTCCACATAAACATGACTAAAAAAACAGAGAGGCGCAATACCAGCAAAGATAGGGGAAGGTGTTTCATCGTGTAAGTCTCAAACAAAGAGTGTCGCCCCTTCTGAGTCTGTCGATCGCCCGTTGTTACACCCGTTCAGTCTGATTGCGGCAGATAGCGGTAGTGGCCCGTTATCGGGTAGCGGAATAATACGTCCTCCATCACCGGCCCGGCACCAATATTGTGAACAATCAAAGGGCGCGCGCCGTCGTCAGATCGAGCGTCGACCACTATGCCAATATGGGGCAAATTCCCGGCCAGCATCCAGGTCACCAGATCGCCTGACTGATAGTCCTTCGCCTGCTGGGAGATGGGTAGCGCGCTGCCCTGGCGGCGAAAGTATGCGGCGAGATTTGGCACCCGCCGATGGTCAATGTTGGAGTCTGGCCGACTGAGCCCCCACAGGCGAGCCGAGGGGTATTCGGCAAAAGCCGCGCGCATGTCCTCGTGCACCCGCTGCTGCAAATCCACGCCCAAGGCCCGGTAGCTGCGAATGACTACGTCCGTGCACACACCCATGTGCGCCGGCACGTCGCCCATGGGATAGTCTATCGACACATAGCGACCATCGTAGGTCACCGAGTGCCGGGTGCGCTCCATTGCGGCTGCCGCCAAATCCCGTGCGGTCCAGGCCTGCACACAGTGCACCGCCGCCAAAGCCACAATAAAAACAACTGCCCGACAGCGCGCTTGCTGCACCCAACGTAACCCGTTCATTGCACGCCCCCTCTCCAATTGACAATTACACACGCGTGGCCACATAGGTAATCGCATGCAGACCGCAGGCTTTTGTGCGACCCACTCGCTGATTCTGGGCACGCCTCATCCCCGGCAACAAATTAGACGCGCGTAAACTAAGCCAGCCAAGCCACAGGCTTCACAGCTTGGTGCGCGTTAACTTGGTGATCAGTCGATCGAGCTGGTCGGCAAAATTTTTGCGATCAGCGTGATTAAGAGGTGCAGGCCCGCCGGTGTGAACACCACTGGCGCGCAGCGTATCCATGAAATCGCGCATATTCAGGCGCGACTTAATATTGGCCTGCGTGTAGGCCTCCCCGCGCGGATTTATGGCATAGGCACCCAAGGCCAGGACTTCATCAGCCAGAGGGATATCCTGGGTAATCACTAAATCGCCCGGGCTAAGGCGCTTTACAATTTCGTTGTCGGCCACATCAAAACCTGCGGCCACCTGCACGCTGCTGAGGTATTTCGAGGCCGGCACCTTAATAAACTGATTGGCCACCAATGTCGTCGCAATTTTCTTGCGCTCCGCCGCGCGAAAAACTATCTCTTTGATCACGCCTGGACAGGCGTCTGCATCAACCCAGATGTGCATAAATCTAGACTACCGATGGTGTGTGTTGTCCCAGTATAAGAACGGGATACCAAAGCAACATCGCCCAAAGTGCAGAACCTGTAAAGACCAAAACCAGCAGGCTGCAGCTGCTGTGCAGCAGCCATGTTTTTAACTGTCCAACACTGTGATGGCTCAACCACAGAAAAGACTGTCGAACGTTGCATCGAAAGCGGCGCCAGGCCGCTTGCCACTCAGCCAACACGGCTTTGACGTAGTAGGCCAAAAAGGCCATGGCCAGTTCGATGCCGATGAGGTCGGCAAGCAAAATGATCTCAATGGCAAAGGGCGCTAGGGAAAGCAGCAACAACCACAATAAAACCACTCGGCGCCGGTCTGGCTCAACTGCGTACTGGCGCGCCGTTCGCCATGTGCGCTGCAACCACTGCATAATCATTGCGCCTCCTTGTGCACAACGCCTATCTAAACACTATGGGGGCACGGTGCCAAAAATCCACAGTGACTGCGCAAATTGCTAAAAGGGCAACTGCGCCAAATCGACATTGCCACCCGATAAAATAACGCCCACACGCTGCCCCTTGAAACCCTCCGCGTGCTCCATAATGGCGGCCACAGGTACCGCGGAGGATGGTTCCACAATAATTTTGAGGCGCGTCCAAAGCAACGCCATGGCTTCCACAATGGCCGGTTCTGTAACAGTCAACATAGCGTCCACATTGGCACAAATAAGGTCAAAATTGCGAACGCCCACCAGTGTGCGCAGGCCATCCGCCACAGTATTGGGCGTGGCCTGAGTGACGCGCTGCCCGCGATTAAACCCCACCGTCGCATCATCTGCGCCGGCCGGCTCGGTACCAATAACCTGCAGCTCCGGTCGACAGCCTTTGGCCGCCACCGCCGTACCCGCCAGCAACCCGCCACCGCCCACCGGCACAAGAACGGCCGACAGGGGTTGCGCTACCTGCATGAGCAGTTCCAGCATTGCGGTGCCCTGCCCAGCGATGATCTGGTTGTGATCATAGGGCGGCACAAAGTACGCGCCCGTGTCCTCAACTACCTGCACCAGGGCAGCCTCGCGATCGGCCAGGGTGGGCCGGCAAGTCACAATCTGACCACCGTAGGCGGCAACCGCTGCTTGCTTTACCGCCGGCGCATTATCGGGCATGACAACAATGGCCTTTAACCCAAATACCTGCGCGGCATAGGCCAGGGCAGCACCATGATTGCCGGAGGAATGAGTAGCCACGGTATCAACACCTGTTAACTGTGCCACGGCATTTATGGCACCGCGCGCCTTAAATGCGCCCACCTTCTGAAAATTTTCACACTTAAAATGTAGCTCGCAGCCCAGTGCCTTATTCAACAGCGCACTCGTGAGCACCGGCGTGCGATGTACCCATCGCTGAATGCGCGCTTGCGCCGCGTAGATATCTGCCAGTGTGACAATGTCGTTCATCGACAAGAATCCCCGAACACCTGCGCAACTGTGGCGCAACAAACGTTTGGTCGCGCTACAAAATTTGTGTAAAGCCACCGTAGATCAAGCGGCGTCCGTCAAACGGCATAGGGTTAGTCTCCGGCGACAGACGCGGATCTTGCATTAAGCGGGGCATGGCGCTATCGCGCACCGCTTTCGAAGGCCATTCGATCCAGGAGAAAACAACCGTTTCATCCGCACCGCACTGGACTGCCTGGGGAAAGGAAGTAATTTCCCCGGTGGGCACATCGTCGCCCCAGCACTCGACCAGTTTTAACGCGCCATATTCCTTAAACACGTCCGCCGCCGCTTTGGCATGTGCCAGATAAGCCGCCTTGTTTTCAGTGGGTACTGCCGCTACAAATCCATCGATATAGTGCATCGGGTGTCTCCTGTGTCTATGGGGTTATTTCAAGCGGGCTCGGCCTGCTTCTGGGCCAGGCGTCGCGCAAGACCCTGCAATAAAATTACCAATGCCACCATTTGCACCAGGTGATAGACGCCGTTGTGATCAAATGGCCACACCCAAGTAAATGACAATGCGCGGGTAGCTTGAATGGCAGAAGCCAGGATTGTGACGGCAATCCCCAGAGCCAACCAACCCGCGCCCGGTACAGTGCGCTTGAACGCCAGGACGGTATATCCCACCAGCGCCAGTAACATGATAGTAACTTGATACACAATAAACGGGGTAAAGGAACTGGGGAACAGCAGCGTGTAGCTGAAAAAGCCTCCCCCCAACAGCATGGCGGGCCCCATCACGCGCCGTCCGCTTTGTTCCGTCAACAGATCGCAGGTAAAAGCCACAAGAAATAGCGCCACCAAGAGCGCTAGCGCCAGGTAAATCACCGCCCAAAGTGAGTCGTATAGCCGGCTACCCAGCACCAGTCCATGCACTACAGCACCCAGTAATGCAGCCGTACCCAAGAGGCCAAATACCGCCTGCCAATTGCGCAAATAAAAACCTCGACCAAAGCGTCGCAGACTAAAGCCGATATACAATGCCAGCAACCCCATCAAAAGGTCTGTAACGGCAGTAGTCAGTTCGGTGGGGCTGGAAACAATCTCAATCATAGCGTCAACCTGATCACTGTTAGAGACTGGTGGCTGTGCCGTTTATTGCCAGTCTTGCAGGCCGTACTTTGCCATAATTTTTGCCAGTTCGCCGCTTTCGCGCAGCGCCTGCATTCCCTCCGATAAGATCTCGGCATAGCGTTTACCCAGTGCATTGGGCGAAAAAGCAATATACAAGGGCGCGCGCTCCACCGTACCGGGAATGTCACCCAGCATTCGGTAGTCGCTAAAGTCGAGCGACTGCGCGGTGTAGGTAAATACCGACAGGTCTTCAACAATGACATCAATGCGGTCACTTTGAAGCATCCGAATTAGACGCTCTAGCGGCCGATTACCCGTCACTAGATGAACCGGCACATTGGGTGTTACCAGATAATTATCCAAGGGCGGGCCATACTCGTAGTCTTTTATCGCGCCCAAGCGCACCTGACGCAGGCTTTTCAAACCGTCCACCTGCCAATTGCTCGCCTTGCGTCCCCAAAACACATTGGCCATTTGCCCCTGCGGACGCGTAGGAAAAATCAGGTGGCGAGTGTCTGGATCTTCTTTGGTGGCGGCAATTAAACCGTGCACCAATCCCTCACTTACACGCGCCTTTGCGCGGGGCCAGGGTAAATTGACGTAGGTCACGCGAATGCCGTGGGCACTAAAGACCTGCTTGGCAACTTCGATAATGTAACCCGGTCGCGCCTCATCGGCCGCATCGCAATTGAAAGGGCACCATTCGTCAGCCGCCAGGATCAGATGCTCACCGGCTGCGGCCTGGCCCCAGAGGGCAAGCCAACCGCACAGCAAGAGACCCGTAATATATCGCACGCAAGCTCCCCGTTAGGGCGATACCCACATACCACGCGTGGGATTATTTCGCCAATAAAAAAAGTAATGGCTGTTGTAGGCGAGCCGCCCAAGCATTCTCCGTGTGGTCGGCACCCTGTTCGAAATGAGTACGCCAGTACTCTGTTTGCCAACCGCGTTCGCGCAGTAACGTATCTACCTGCTGTTGATACTTGGGATAGTACTGGTCTAGCGTGGCATCGCCATAATCAAAGTAGAGTTTAGCGCTATTCGCAGGAATCGTATTCACCTGTTTTAAAAATTCAGTAAACGCCACACCGTCATCTTCAGTACCACCGAGCCAATGGGTAGACATTGCCGCCACCCCGCCAAATACCGAGGGGTACAGAGACAAGGCATACCAAGAAAACAAGCCGCCCATGCTGGATCCCGCCAGGAAGGTGTTGGCGCGATCGCCATGCACCCTGTAGTGTTTATCGATGTAAGGTTTCAACTCGGTAACAAGAAAACGTAAAAAGGCATCAGAATACACAGGGGCCGCCAAAAAGCGATCGCCAGAAGCGCGCCGCTGGCTATAAAAAACGGCGCGCGCTTCGCGCGCAAGCGACAGAAAAGGTTGCTCGGGAAAATATTCTGACTGTCGCCCTGCCCCAATATTGTGAATGGCCACAACAATAAACGGCCGCACCTCACCCGATTGAATTAACGCCGCTGCGATTTCATCCACCCGCCACTCCTGCCCATTCCACGTTTGCGCGCCATCAAACAGCATCTGGCCATCAAGCATGTACAGCACCGCATGAGGTTGGATGCCGTCGTAGCTGTCGGGCAACCACACATCAACCGGGCGCGTTGGCACCATGGCTGACGGAAAATCCGCAAGCCGTTCAAGTTTGCCGGCGGCAACTACAGGAAGAGATTCGGCTGCTTGCGCCACGCCAGCAGACAGTCCGATGGCTAAAATTAGCGCAAGGCAACACAAAAAAGACTGAATATTCACGGCGACTGGCTCCTCTCGCGTAAGGTTCAGATTGAGAAACCTGTACACTAGCGCCAAAAACTTCGCCTGTCGTTATGAATACGATGTCAGTACCGTCAGCCTAGCCGTGGCGCGCGGGCGCATAGTGACGCACAAAATCCCCGTGCTGAGGTAGTTGAGACACGGTTTTATCCACCTGGGTGCGAATCCCCTTCAGGAAGTCTTGCAGCTCAGTCTCGCTCATCATGTTGACAATGGGGTGATACTGTTCAGGCATAAGACCCTGCCCCAGCATTACTTGAATCCAGGAGTTTTCGCCAAACAGCTCGGTGGGGACTTTAAATACGCGCCCCGTTTGTTTAAACAACTCGATTCTGTGTGTCAACGTATCCGGGACTTCCATGCTCTTACAATGGCGCCAGAATTCTGTATCGGTCCGGTCGGTGACGTGGTAGTGCAAGATAATGAAATCGCGAATATTGTCCGACTCAAACTTCATTTGAGCATTGAATTCTTCTACATCCGGCTGGCGAATGCCGTCATAGGGGAACATCTGCATCAGGCGTACCAACGCGCGCTGAATCAGGTGAATACTAGTGGATTCCAGCGGCTCGATAAAGCCACTGGCCAACCCCATTGCCACACAGTTCTTATGCCAGTGTTTGCGACGTTGGCCAGTTTTGAACTTGATAACACGCGGCTCGTTAAGCGGCTTACCTTCAATATTCTTGGTTAAGCAATCTATCGCCTCTTGGTCGCGCCAAAACTTGCTGGAAAATACCATACCGTTGCCAACGCGATTTTGCAGCGGAATACGCCACTGCCATCCGGCATCGTGAGCAATAGAACGGGTGTAAGGGATCGGCTCGCCAACGGCTTCGGTTTGTACGGCAATGGCACCATCACAGGGCAACCAATGACTCCAATCATCGTAACCAACGTGCAGAGCTTGCTCAATCAATAGCCCGCGGAATCCCGTACAATCAATAAACAAATCACCTTCGACAAGCTGGCCACTTTCTAATAGCAAGGATTCAATAAAGCCATCATCCGCATTCAAATTTACGCGTTGAATTTTCCCTTCTTGCCGCTTAGCTCCATTTTGCTCGGCAAGTTTGCGCAAAAATTTTGCGTAAAGCCCTGCATCAATGTGATAGGCATAGTTAAGCCCCTCTCGACTAAGCACCGCGAATTTGTTGGCTTTAGCAGCGGCCCATTCCGGGCAATACTTACCAAACTCTTCACTGATTCCTAGATCGAGCCCCTTTTTCCAAAAATGCTGGAAGCCCGCAGCCCAGCAGTCCTTGCCTGTCCAACCAAAAGAGTGAATATAGTCTTGGCCCACATCGCGCCAGTTTTCAAAGGAAATGCCTAGTTTGAACGTACCTTGGACAGCGGAAAGAAAGTCTTTCTCGTTGATTTTTAACAGCTGATGCAAAGATAACAGGGTAGGAATTGTCGCCTCGCCCACGCCTACTGTAGGAATATCATCGGATTCAATCAGGGTGATATCCAGCGTCTTACCTAATAACTTTGCCAGTGAAGCCGCCGCCATCCAGCCAGCGGTTCCCCCGCCGGCGACCACCACTTTCTTAATTTTACGATGATTCACACTCTCTCCTAGGAGCCAAACCTCGGCTCACCACTTCAATTTATTTACTATTTCAGTGCGGGTTCGCTCTGCCGTAGCTCGATCTATTGTGCCTAGCAAGCCGCGGCCGGCCTCTGGGATATAGTCAAAGGATGCCGAACTTGCATCAAACACATAGTGGTTAAACAGCGTCTTCCACTGCAACTTTTGTGACTCTGGCAGATCTTTAAGCGACAAAATTGCGTGCAATAATGCCGAGGACGGCGAACCCAAGTAATCCGGGGTATTAAGCCACCAGTAGTTGACTAACATGTTGAACGGCGATAGCGACTCCACATGGTGCCACCACATGCTGGGAATAAAAATGCCATCGCCCGGCGCCAGCTCCGCAACCTGGGCATGTGCCATTGCCTCGGCAAAACGCGGAAAACGCTGCAAATCCGGTGCGGAAAAGTCCACTAGACTGATGGGCTGGCCGGCCGGAGTTCTATCAATCGGACCAACGTAGAGGTTGTCTAGCTGATCGGGCGGAAATAGCGTAAAGCGCCGCTGACCCGCTACGACGCAGGCAATATTATCGGGAAAATCGTAGTGCGCTGAAATCCGACTGCGATTACCAATCCAGGCACTGACCAGGGGCCCAGAATCGCCCAATTCCAGATCGTTTTGCTGGCGAAAACCCGGTAAAAACTTGTCTACCATGGACGAACCGACGTAGATCACCGGAGGCAGTTCATCGCCGCTGTGCTCAGAGAGTTTTTGCATCACTTGATGCAATGGGGCGGCCCCCCTTCTGAAATTGAAACCGGTGCAATCCTCGTTGTAAAACAACCGAGTTTCTGAACCGGGCTCTGTCACGTAAGCAGTGACCGGCGTATTGGTCCAATATTTTGAGAGGTAGGTAGCGGCACTTGCAATCGACGCCTGACAGGCCTTTGTTGCGGGCCAATCGCGTACTAACCCCTTTAAAATAATTGGCTCGCGGGCCTCCTGCACCATCGAGAAAACAGTCTCTGGCGTACAGTCTGTGTGGACACTGACTGGCTTGGGTGTGGGCAGCGCAGCCATGGGTCAACTAATCCCTTCTACCTGATTTTTCTTGCCAACCAAGGTCGCAATATTGCTCATAGACGCCAGCATCATGAAAATCGGCATTAAAAAACCTTGTTTATTAAATGAGTCCAGAACGTCTCCCGGCAACTCCTGAAATTTATCTTCATTTATAAAATGGAAACCCAGCAACTGGTTCTTTGAGCCGTCATTCAGCGTCACATCGATAGTGATAGACTCGATTAAATCAAACTCTTCTAGCGCCGCAATGAACTTATTGGCGTGCTCGTGACCCGCGTGAATCGCCTCCAGCATGTTGGCAGCCTCCTCCAGAAATGGGGTATTAGCGCCAAACTCATCGAACAGTCGCTCACCTTCTGACGTACTTACGCGAGGGTTATCCGTGTCGATGGAAACCACCCTGCGGCGCTCATCGGCGGCCTCGGTTTTCGGGCCCTGAAAGCCAATCAAAAATGGTTGGCGGCGAATCATTAATGGCTTGTAATTCGCGTGCCAGCCCTGCTCATCCAGAAACAGGTTTTCCTTGTCCTGAAAGCCAAACAGCGCTACCGGATAGGTAATGCCATTGTCGATATCTTTGTGCAGTAATATGGGGTATTCCCCCTGCACACTGCGAAACTCAAACGGAAAGGTCATAGCGTACATAACGTTATCGCCGTAGGCTGCGCTGAATGCCTTTATTACCCGAAGATCCCTGTGCTTTTCATTATTCAGTAATTCGAAATTCGCCATTATCATTCCTCGTTTATGCTCTTAGCGCGGCAATCCCGTCGCCATAATTTGTTGTAACAATGCACGATTGGTTGGCAAAGCCGATGCCATACTCGCGATTCGCTGCTTATTTTCGCTTATAGCGCGCGTCGCACGCGCCTGCTGCTGTGTGAACGTCGCGCGATCGAAGCGCATTGCAGTTGGCATATAGCCCATGCCGTATAGCACATACTGATAGCTCGCCGAGGGAAACAGCTCATCAACGCGCGGCGCGTCCTCGTGCCAAGGCGCCTGCTGCTGCCAAAATTGCAATCGGTCGCGCAGCGATTCGGAAGCCTGGTCGAGGTTTCGCATGGCGCGCCAATAGCTGCTGTCGTCGCGTTGACTAAGTACATAGTGCAACTTCAAAAAATCGACAATGGCGCGCCAGTGATAGTGCATCTTGTGATTGAATCGCCGGGCCGCAGGCGCCATCAGGGCTCGACTCCGCGGCAACTGATCGGCGAGCATGGCCGCACCTTGCTCAACCAGTGCCAACGCGGAGGCTTCCAAGGGTTCTACAAATCCGGCGGACATACCTATCGCCACACAATTGTTGACCCAAAACTGTTCGTAATGCCCTGGATTAAATTTTAACGGGCGAAAATCACTGGCCGCCATGGCTGCATGGGGGGCAGTGGCCTGCAGGTAGTCAGCCAATAACTGACGCGCTTGCGTCTCTTCACAATAATCTGAAGAATACACCAATCCCACACCGCGCCGGCTTTGCAGGCCTATATCCCAAACCCATCCCCGACTCAAGGCGGTGGATAGCGTTGTAGATGCAATGGGCGCGCTAGCATCGGCATAGGGCACCTGCACGGCAAGCGCACGATCGTTACACAGGCCGGGCTTAAGGCTCTTAAAAGTGGTGCCGTAATGCTTGCCAATCAATAGCGCCTGACTGCCGGTGCAATCCACAAACAAGTCGCCGGCAATGGCCCCACCGCGATCGAGCTGTAGACGGGTAATATCGCCATTGTCAGCACTGTCGATTGCGGTGACATTGGCGCGCACATGCCTGACATCCAGCTGCGCTATCGCGTGCTGTTGCAATAACGTGGCAAATTTTCCCGCATCCAGGTGGTAGCCATAGTTGAGATTAAACGCATATTCCGGCGTAACCGATTGCTTAGGTGCGAGTCCCTTGGCCGCCAGCACCGCCTGCGGTGTGACAAAATCGGCGAAATCAGTTGCGGATTCGGCACTTGCGCGCGCTTGTGCCAGCCAATAGTTGGCCAGATTGAGCGAGCCATAGTCGGCTGGCAGGCTAAACGGATGCGTATAGCTTGCCGGGACGGTGTCCGATTGCCAATTAACAAATCGCGTACCTTGCTTAAAACTGGCATCACACTGACGAATAAAAGTGGTTTCAGATAGGCCGATCCGCTGTAGGGTCGTACGCATCGAAGGCCAAGTACCCTCCCCGACGCCTAAAATTGGAACATCGGGCGACTCTACCAGCGTGACTGTAATACGCTCTGAGCGCCGATGTTCTGCGGCGATAAGCCCCGCCGTCAACCACCCGGCTGCGCCACCGCCCACAATGACAATATTCTGAATCTGGCCCGACATTATCGTTATCTACCACTGCCAATGACTTTATATAATGTAACCTATATAAACACAAAAGGGAGAACCACCGCGCGGTGATTCTCCCTATCACTAACTACAAGAAATCGATCTGAGGATCAGAACTTGTAGCGGGCGCCAATAGCGTAGCGAGGACCTATTTGAGCGGCAAACAGCGTTTGCATTTCATCGCGGCCGTACACATGTGTGGTTTCATTTGTGACATTCAACGCTTCAATAAATACGCTCGCGTTTTCATTGATTTCGTAACTGGCGTTCATATCCCACTGGCCATAGGCTGCAACATAGGTTGGGCCCACACCGACGTTAGCTTGACCGGTACCTGCCAGGAAGTCATCGCGCCAGTTGTAGGCGATACGCACTTGAATACCGTCCTTGTCGTAGTAGCCTATCAAGTTGGCCGAATCACTCAGGCCGGTCACCACGAACTGTGACTCTAGGCTAAAGTCGTCGTAACCAACATCAGCACCGACCAGTGTGGCGTTAGCGATCACACCGAAACCCGTATCGCCAAAGGCGTGCTGCACATTTAATTCCCAGCCATCAACTGTAGCTTCCTCAAGATTATCTGGCGTAGCAATACTGAAATTGCTGTATCCATCCCGCCCATCTACACCGATGATGATCCGGTTAACAGCATCAACACCTTCCGCTGTCGGATAGTTATCGATGATGTAGTTAAAGATGTCTCCACCTTGCGTAAATCCAGCGGCCCTGGCCTCATCCGCCATTGGGCTATTTATTGGGTGTGGCAAGTTAAAGGTGGTTTCATCCACAAAGCGGGTGCCGATAAAATTTTTCACATCTTTGTGGAAGTAGCCGATAGAGGCATAACTACCCTCGGCATAGTACCATTCGACGGAAAGGTCGGTATTTGTTGATTCGAGCGGATCAAGACCTGGCGTACCTCGTGCGCCATTACCACCATCGACACGAACAGGATTACTAATTGTCACCCCGCCCTGAATATCCTGGTAGTTAGGACGACCAATCGTTTTGCTCCAAGAGGCCCGCGCCACAATATCTTCTGTTACAGAAAGATTGAAATCAATATTCGGCAACAGCACACTGTAGTTGCCACCCTCACGCAGAACTTGGTATTCACCTGGAATTTGCTCTGCAGTCAGCTCGTTAGATCCATTACTCCATGTAATTCCACTGTAAACTGGCACCAGCACAGAAGAGTCAACATCGGTTTCTTCATGACGTAAACCTACATTTATGCGGACGGGCATATCGGCAACTTCAGTTGCCATATTCAGCTGAAGGAAAGCTGCGGTTGATTTCTCAGTTGTACGTTTGTCATCGGTAAAGCTACTGGAGGCACAAAGCGGTGTACCGCAATCACCCATGCCTACAATGCTCTCTGCATCACCATAGGTGGCATCGCCAGCGGCAACTAATTGATTAAATCGCTCAATCAACTGCACCATGTCAAAACCGTAAAAATCAGTTTGAATAAGACCACTACCACCGGATACTTGGTCAAACTCGCCGTCGATAGACATTGGCTGCATTAAGTCTGCTATATCGCCCACCTGGGTATTATTTGCACTCCAAGTATTGCGCTGAACCACAGAACCCTGCGAGCGATTGTTCACCTCGCCAATTTCAATACCAAAGTCGATACTTTCCATCAGGCTGTTATCAACGAAGGCGAAGTTTCCAGAAAAATTAGTTTGCTGAATCTCCATTCTCGATTGATTGTTGGTAAACACACTACCCGTGATTTGCATGTCGTCCGGCGTCAAGGGATTCGCCAAGCCGAGCTCCAAAATGGGCAGATCGGAATCGAAATAGCCGGTAGTTTTATCGCGCGTATAGGCAGCAATTGACAAGAGTGCACTGTCGCCATAGGGGCTGTTGGGCGAGGATTCGGCAGTAGAATTATGGTGATCAAATGCCAAGGTCAGATTTTCCGTGGCATTCCACTCAATATTAAAGCCAACCGAGTTATTTTCTGTGCGGGTGGCATCGGTACCCGCGCCCATGGAAAAGTCACTGCCGGCAAGATTTTCTGTGTAAACCAAAGGCGATGCTATCGGGCCGTCGGACCAAACCGTTTCCTGTGCGCCAAAGTTAAACCATGCCGACATATTGTTGTAGGCGCGCTCAACTTCCACTTCGCTGTAGGTGTAATCGAGTGTAGCCCGCACGGTTTCAATGGGTTCCCACTGAACGGTCAACTGACCATTGGTGCGCACGCGATTGTATTCGGCCAACTCATAGCCAATGGTTTGGGGCACTGAGTAGATGTCGCCAGCACCCGGGCGGTTGACTTGGTTTGCATCACTTTCGGGAGGGATACCGCCCCACTCAGAGGGGTTGGCGGTACACCAGCAGTTATCCACCTCACCGGGGAAAGTCCGCCAGCCGCCCACACTCGCGGTGGCCGCGCCGCTATCGCGCTCCTGGCGGCTTGCCGAAAGAGACACGCCCAGGGTGTCGTCTGCAAAGGTATTGGAAAACAGGCCAGAAATTTCCGGCGTCAAGTTATCGCCATCACGGGTTGATGTATCGTGCACACCTTTGATGCCCACGGTGGCAACTAAACCAGGAGCCTCAAGCGGGCGATTAGTTTTGATGTTAATAGTCGAGCCGATGCCACCGGTTGGCATATTGGCCTTACCGCTTTTATACACTTCAACGCCAGCAACGCCTTCAGCGGCCAAGTTGGCAAAGTCAAAGGAGCGGCTGGTGCCGCTGGCGGTAGGCATCTGGCGGCCATTGAGGGTGACCAGGTTATAGTCTGGCCCAAAGCCACGTACTGTCACTTTGCTGCCTTCGCCGCGCGAGCGATCGATAGACACACCGGTGATACGTTGCAAGGATTCCGCCAAGTTGGTATCGGGCATTTTGCCGATGTCTTCCGCAGAGATGGCGTCAACCACACCCTGGGCGTCGCGCTTGATATCCATTGAGCGCTGCAGACTACCGCGGATGCCGGTAACCACAATTTCCTCTAGCTGGTCCAGGCCTTCCTGATCATTGCTCTGACCGAATGCCGGGGTCATGGCGGTGGCGCCTAGTACCATGGAGATGGTTGCTGCCAGTTGTGTCTTTCTAAAGCTCTTGTATTCCATATCTCTGACCCGAGTTATTTGATTATTGTCTACGAGCTAATTTGTTATTTTCACTTAGTTTAACTCATATGTAAGCGCTTACAAGTCGCTGTCAAAAAAAACGCCCAAGGCGTTCATCACTTATTCATGTAAGCGCTTACAAAATTAAATCATGTGCACCATGGTGTCAAGCATGTCTACCACTTATGCCTGAAGGCGTTACTTTCTGACACAGCAATGCGTAAGCGGTTGATTCTTCATTGAAAACTTCACGTACCCAGCCCTCCAATCGGGCCCTAGAAGCATGGATAGCCAGTGCAGAGTAAAAAATAGGGGGACTTTTACGACGGCACGCCCAATATCGGCGAATAGCCTCAAGCACACTACCTCAGATGGGCAATCAGCACCGTTTGCGCGCCATGATCGTCGAATCCAGGCTCGCCAGTGCTATGAAGTCCGGGCCTATGCGCTCGCGAGCGGTGGACTTAGGTGGTGCGGCCAGGGGCAATCAATCCAGCTTTTTAACGGATTGGCGCACCACCATTTCAGGCGTAAATGTATTTTCGATGGTAAAGCGCGGGTTGTCGTAGACATGGCGCAACACCCAATGAGTTGCCATTTCGGCCATATCTCTAACCGGGTAGTTCACCGTGCACAACTTGGGGTGTACAAACCGCGAGTAGGCCACATTGTCGAAGCCCACGATGGACAGCTGGTCGGGTAGCGCAAGCCCCGCCTCTCGGGCGGCGGCCATGGCACCTGCGGCCATTTCGTCATTGCCACAGGCAACGGCAGTAAAGTGTGAGCGCCCCGCCAGCAGATGGTTCAAGCCATTGACGCCGCCCTCTTCCTGAAAGTCGCCCTCGTAGAAAAGTTTTTCGTTAAATTTAACCTTGTACTCCGCCAGAGCGCGCTTGTGGCCGGCCAAGCGCTCTTGGGTGTCGTGCTTCCAAAGCGGGCCGGAAATATAGGCGATTTTTCTATGGCCGGCCTCCAGCAGATATTTGGCAGCCAGATAACCGCCCTGTTCGTTGTCCAAATTAATACACTGGTCTTTCAGTTTTTTGATATTGCGCCCCAGCACGACTATGGGGGTTCCGCGCTGATTGAGCTCGGTAAGATAGGCGTCGCTGACGGACTCCACATACAAAATCAACGCATCGCAGCGCCGGCTCAACAGAAAATTAACGGCGTCCTCCTCCTTGGCGGCATCGCTATGACCCGCCGCAAAAATAGAGTGGATGTCGTATTTTCTGAGCTCGGTTTCGATGGCACTCATCATCATGCCGTAAAAGGGGCCGTGTAACTCAGAGATCAGCACGCCCACGCTGTTGGAGCGGTTTGAGGCCAAGCCCTTCGCGATGGCACTGGGTCGGTAACCCAGCTGCTCCATGGCACTGAGCACTTTTTGCTTGGTTTTATCGCTAACCCGGGCATTGTTATTCATCACCCGAGACACCGTTGCTAACGATACGCCCGCCAGCTCGGAAACATCATAAATTGTGACCATACCTGTCCTTCAACGTGGCTCGTACGGGCGCCAACCCTGGCGCTGTCATCAAGTGTTAGGCCGCCAGTTTCAGCTGCGCTTGTAGTGTTTCGACTTTCTGCTGGTCAAGCGTATACCAGCGCATAATCACGGCCACCAGTACCGATGCCAGCGCGGGCACCACTGTAAACGAAAGCAGCAGGCCCTCCAATGTGTCTGCGCTCAACTCGGTATTGGCCTCGTAGCCGTACCAAGCCAACAGCCAGCCCGCCAGCGCGCCACCAACAGCCAATCCCATTTTGATAAAAAAGACGATGGAGGAATATACCATGCCGGTTATGCGAATGCCGGTCTTCCAGTGGCCGTAGTCCACCACGTCCGCCATCTTGGCCCAAAGCAGTGGCGTGGCCATTTGCAAAAACAGGCACCAGACAAAATACATACCGCAGGCCAGGTAAAACTGATCTGAACCTACGAAAAAGCTGAGCGCGCAAATGCCGGCGGCAATCAACTGCAGCGCTATATAGGCCTTCACTTTACAGACGCGCTTGGCCAGCGGTTGCGCCAGGGCACAGCCGATAATATTGCCCACCATACCCAGGGTCATAAACGCGGTGACCCAATCTTCTCGGTCGAGAAAGTACTTCACGTAGTAAATTGCCAGGGTATTGCGCACCACCATACCCGTCAGCAGTACCAGCGCCGCCAGGCACAACACTCGCCACTGGTCGTTCTGCCACAGGCTCGCCAGATCCGCGCGAATAGTCGTCTGCTGCTGCGGCGGCGGTTCCACGCGCTCGCGGGTGCCGGCAAAGCACAGTAAAAACAAGATCACACCCAACACGCTCATAGCCGCAATGGTGAGCTGGTAGCCCAAGGCCTGGTCGCCCTGGCCAAAATAATTCACCAGCGGCAGGGTGCAGGCTGTCACCAACAGCCCGCCCAGCATGCCAAATACAAATCGGTAAGACTGCACCGACACGCGCTCTTGTGGCTTGTCTGTGAGCACGCCGCCCAAGGCAGAATAGGGAATATTGATGGCGGTATAGGCCAGCATTAACAGGCCGTAGGTTACAAAGGCATAAATAATTTTGCCGTTTGGAGACAGCGACGGCGTCGTGAATGCCAAGACGCTGATGGCGCCAAAGGGCAGCGCCAACCACAGCAAGTAAGGTCGAAATTTACCCCAGCGGGTCTGGGTGCGATCGGCAATTCCACCCATTAGCGGGTCGGTTACGGCGTCGAAAATTCGCACCACCAAAAACATGGTGCCAACAACCGCCGGCGAAATGCCAAAAATATCCGTGTAAAAATAGGTCAAAAATAACATCACAGTTTGAAAAATGATATTACTCGCCGTGTCGCCCAGCCCATAGGCCACCTTTTCACGGATTTTCAGCATAACGCCCTCATTGCACATTCATGATCATTATTGTTTGGCCCATCCTAAGGCAATTCACGGGGCCTTGCCTACTGCTTCTATCGCTTACTCTCAGGTCGTTTTAGCGCGCGCACTGGGCAAGACTGCACAGAAACTCTGCGCGCAAACGCTAGCCTATTACACCACCATTCCGGCGGCAGACACTTTGGGGTTGACCTTTTAAAGCCAAACACCTAACCTAAATGTAAGCGCTTTCATATAAAAGATCAACTAAGCCCCTGTATCGTACGTCGATCAGGGCGGACGGGGCGATTGCCAGACAGCGCAATCACCGATCCTCAACGCACTGCTAGCCAAGAGTTAACGTTTGTGACCATGAAAATTTCCCTGCCGGCCCAGTCGCCTCTGTCTGCCACCCGTTTTACCTACGGCGTAGCAACAGCCGCCTTTCAGATAGAGGGCGCTGCCGATCGGCGGCTACCCTGTATTTGGGATACCTTTTGCGACCTACCCGGCAGCATCAGCGACGGTTCCAACGGCCAGATAGCCTGCGATCACTATCACCTCTGGGAACAGGATTTGGATTTAATCGAACAATTAAACGTAGACGCCTATCGCTTTTCAGTGTCCTGGCCTCGGGTTATGCACGCCGACGGCAGTGTTAACGCAGAGGGCATGAACTTTTACCTACAGCTGCTCGATCGCTTGGCGGAAAAACAAATCAAGGCCTTCGTAACGCTCTATCACTGGGACTTGCCCCAGCACCTGGAAGATGCCGGCGGCTGGCAAAATCGCGCCACAGCCTATCAATTTCAGGCCTATGTTGAGGCTGTCAGCCGCGCCTTTGGCGATCGCGTTTACTCCTATGCCACCTTAAACGAACCCTTTTGCAGCGCCTATTTGGGCTACGAAAAGGGTATTCACGCCCCCGGCATTAGCGATCTGAAAGCCGGGCGTGCCGCCGCACACCATTTGCTGCTGGCACACGGTTTGGCCATGCAAGTACTCGCTAAACAAAGTCCAAACAGCCTCAACGGGATCGTGCTCAATATGAGCCCCACCTACCCGCGCAGTGATTCGGAGGCGGACAGGGAGGCCGCCGCCCTGGCCGACGATTTTTTATTTCAGTGGTATGCCGAGCCCCTGCTTAACGGCCGCTATCCCGAGCGCGCACTGGCCCACATTCCCACCAGCGCGCAGCCACCCATCGAAGATGGCGACATGGCGTTGATTAATCAGCCCTTGGATTACCTGGGCTTGAATTACTATACGCGCGGTATTTTTCACGCAGATGTCGAGCAGGGATTTGCCGAATCGATTCCCGCCGGTGCGCGGCTTACCGACATGGGCTGGGAAGTTTACCCACAGGGGCTAACGGATTTGCTGATTCGCTTGCATCATCGCTACCCCAAGCTGCCGCCCATTTACATAACAGAAAATGGCGCCGCCATGGTAGACCAATTAAACGACGGCGCCGTTCACGACACAGCGCGGCTCGACTATTTCCAAACGCACCTGCTAGCCGTGCACGAAGCGGTCTGTGCCGGTGTTGATGTACGCGGTTATTTTGCCTGGAGTCTAATGGACAATTTTGAGTGGGCGCTCGGGTACGAAAAGCGCTTTGGCATTGTTTATGTGGATTACGCCAACCAGCAGAGAATCATTAAAGCCAGCGGCCGCGCTTTTGCCGAACTTATCGGCAATCGACAGGCGGAGCAGAACAGCGCCTCCCAGACCCGCACCTCGGCACTACCACAACAAATTTAACAGAAGTTGTGTGACGTCTCGTGACCTCCAGCAGGAAAATAGACCGTCGCACTGGCACGCGAAAACCTACAGCTTGCACGCCAGCTTAGTCAAAGCAGCGGCCGGTGTGGTTACGCCGGCTTGTCACTGGGCGCGCCACTTGCCCCCACTTCAAGACAACCCGTTAGTCTCGATACTCGCTTTCATTCATGTCCAGGAGCAGGTGCAGGTCAAAGGCAACGCCCCAAAATTGGCCGGCGGTTTAACTCGTCCAATGGTGTGGCGCCAGCGCATCGTCGCAACAACACCGCGCTTGCGCCACACAAACGTTAACAGTCTTTGACAAAATGCCAAGAGGCGTCACTGCCGGGTACCGAATTGGTGTACCAGTTAGCTCGGTATAATTTGCCGGCGTGTTGCATTTCTTCGCCCGCCTCCAAGTGCGTGTTGGGGCCGCCGCTATAGTCCGGCGTGGTCCAGTTAGGGTACTCGGGCGCCCCGGCGCAGCTTGACGTATTGACTGGGCAACCGTTGGTATCGACGGCTGTACCCGCAGGTGTGGCGGGACACTGATCGATGCTGTCGGGCACGCCGTCGCCATCGCTATCGGGCTCGTGACAATCGGTACAATCGCCAGGTGTGAAGCTCAACCAATTAATATTAAATGGGCCGTTTTCCACCACCAGTGTTAGCGCTTGTTGTCCGGCGGACAAGGCGACACTGCGGCTCACCGTTTGCCACGATTGCCAGCCGCCGGTGTTAGGCACCTGCACGGTATCCACAACCTGACCGGTGGCTGTTTCCAGCCGAAAAGCGGCGCCGCTTTGCGTACTGGCGAGCCGGTAGTCCAACCGATAGCTGCCACTGCTGGGCAAATTTACTGCGTAGCGCATCCAATCGCCGGCATCTATCCAACCCACATTTTGACCGCCGCCCACATCGGTGGTTGCCTCTAACTGCACGCCGGACATGGCACTGTAATTTTCCGCCTCCAGTTTTTCGGTGGTGGGGCATTGGCTGCCGCAATCGTTGGCGGCGTCAATGCGAAACCAGTTCAGGTTCCAACCGCCGGCCGGTGCTGCCACGGCAATCGACTGCTCGCCCGCATTCAAGCTCACTGTGTGTTTGATGTCTTGCCAGCTTTGCCAGCCGCCCGTGGCCGGCACTGCCAGAGTGCCGAACACCGGCGCGCCGCTGGCCTGCTCTAGTCGAATACTGCCGCCGCCCAACTTACTGGCCACTCGGTAGGTCACTGTGTAGTCGCCCGCAGCGGGCACGGTGACGTCGTAGCTCAGCCAATCACCGGCATCCACATAGCCAATGTTGCTGCCGCCGCCCTGATCGGTGGTCGCCTCCACTTGCACACCGTCCATGGCGCAATAGCTTTCCGCCTGGATCACTCCCGGAACGCTCACCCGCGAGCAGCCGGGCGGCGGTGGCGTGCCGCCGCCCCAGTTGCGCACTATATCGCGTACCTTGGTGCCCGATTCCGTGAGACTGGTCCAGCCGCCGTTGGCGCTGGCGCCGGGCAACAGCGCCGAGGCGCCCTCGGCCTTATCGTTAATCGACCAGTTGGCATGGCTGATATTATTTTGCTTCAAGAAATCCATCCACGCATCGGTATTGCCGTGGTTCACACCGCCATCGCCGTTGGCATTCACCGTGCCCCACTCGGTCACAAATAATGCCGCGTTATTATTGAGCGCCGTCTGCGCCCAACCGCGCAAGTCATCGAAATGGCTGCCCGCATAAAAGTGCAGGGTGTACGCGATATTTGTACCGCTGATCGGGTCGAGTGCGGCCTCGTCCACGCGCTGCGACCACTGGCGGGTGCCCACAATAATCAGGTTGTCTGGGTCGATGGCGCGAATCGCATTTACCACCGCCTGTGCGTAGGGCTTGATCTGCCCGGACCAGGATTGGCTGGTGGGTTCGTTATACACTTCGTAAATCACGTGCGGGTGATTGCCGTAAGTTTGCGCCATATCTTGAAAGAAGCTAATGGCTTGGCTCTGGTACTGCTCGGCATTGTGCGAGTGCCAATCGATAATCACATACATATCGTTGGCAATGGCCGCGTCCACCACGGCTTTCACTTTTGCCCGGTTGCCGGTGGGGTCTTGCAGGTAGCCGCCCGGATCTTCCACGCCCATGGCGGCACGCACCAACGTCGATTGCCAGTCTGATTTTAACCATGCCACCACGTCGGCATTGTAATATTTTTCGCCGCCCCAGCCATTGTTACTCCAGAATAAACTGTTACCTGCAAAGCTGGCCGGTTGGCCGCCGGCCAATACCTGATTGCCACTGACCGACAGGGGTTCAACGGCCAAGGCGCTGCCGGCCAAAAGCATTAACGCCGCCGCGAATGGCAAGCGTTTGCTGCGGGCAGCTGCGCGTCTGGGTAACCGGTCACCGAGCGCGCTAAAAAGAGATTTGCGTATCATTATTATTTTCTCCATTGAGGGAATTGTGCTGATTTGCCGCACCACTATTTCACATTTTAATGCCACCTTAAAGTCATACGGACAATAAATATTGGAAATATAAGATCCTGCTGATTGCGCTCTAAAAATTAGCCACCGTTTGCGTAAATCTCGATCGAATTAGCACACTCCTACCCATGCGCTTCGCACGTGGGTACCAACGAGCGCCAAAAAAAAGGCGCCCAAAGGCGCCGAGTGTTTAGCGTCGATTGTTGGCACTGTGAGTGGGCCGCACACGCAAACCGCGCGCGCTTAGCGCGCGTTATGGCAAGGCGAAACTTACCGCTTTTCGCGACTTGGCCCCGGCGCACAGGGCGCAAGTATTCGGGGCCACACCGCCAACCCGTGCGATGTTGAGGGCGGTTAAAGCGAACGCAAAAACGCCAGCAGTGCCGACCGATCGCTCTCGCTCAATGCACTGTAGGCCTGCTTGCTCGCCTCGCCTTCACCGCCGTGCCAGCGAATGGCCTCGTCGATGGTGCGCGCGCGGCCGTCGTGCAGGTAGCTGTGGTTCGGCGTGCAATACTCGTGGCCGTCCAAGCCAAAGGCATCCCAACCGCGCTGGCCGGCAACACCGCCAGTCACACAGGCCGACAAGCCCAGCCCCCACAGCGGTGCGGTGCGCCACTCGGCGCCGGTGGCCTCGCCTTCGCCCAAGTTATCGGCCAACCCCGGCCCCATGTCGTGCAGCAACAAATCGGTGTAGGGGTGGATGGTCTGGTCGCGCAATTCCGCCAGCTGGTGTTGGCTGCTGGTCTGGAAGGTATCCGTGTGGCAGCCGCTGCACCCGATGTTGCCAAACACCGTCTTGCCTTGAATCACCTGGGCACTGTTGTAATCGCGTTGCGGGCGCACGCCCAACAGCGACACATACTTCACCAGATTATCCAAATGCGCGTCGGCCAACTCGGCGCCGGTGGCGCCACAATCGGTTTGATTGGCCCCGCAATCGGGCGACGGCAACACCGAAGTCATCACGCCCATGTCGGTATTAAAGGCCGCGGCAATTTGATGTTTCACCGAACTGGTGGCCGCCTTGTAGCCAAAGCGCCCCAGGCGCGTCTCGCCTGTCACCGGATCGATGACCCGCGCCGGCCGACCGGAAATACCGTCGCCATTGCTGTCGTGTTCATCGGCCAGGGCCAGAATGGCCGTCTCTGGAATAGCCTCCAGTAAACCAATGCCGTTTAACTGCGGCGCGATGCGTGCAGAAAAAGTGTCGGGCACGATGCCAGTAAACTGGTAGTGGGGGGTGCGCAGGCCATTTTGTTCCGTAAAAAATGCGATCGACGGCGTGCCCTCGCTCACGGCGCCATTGCTTGCCTGCGGTTGCAAAACTGCGCCTAGTTCCGGATGCGGATTGCCGTTGGCATCGCCCACTTTAAACACCCAGCGGTCCAGGGGTTCGCTCAGATCCGCCACCGGCGCGCGGCCATTGCGCTCGTGGCAACTTACGCAACGCTGATTGATATAGTGCGGGCCAGCAAGTCCAGGCATGCCATCAAACACACCGTTTTCCGGGTTTTCGTCGTGGCTGCCATCCACAAAGGAGGTGTGGTGTACCCGCCGCCCGAGCACAAAAGGCTGGCCGTTTTCGAAACCTAAATTGGTGGCCATCTGTTGAAAGTGGCCATCGGGTTCAGCGGTCATTTGCACGTGCAAGGTGGTGTCGCCGCCCAGGCGCGCGTGCTCGGGCACGGGAATCGTATCGCGCTGGAAGGTCTTGCCCGGCTGGAAGGCCACCTTGTCGGTTACGTCCCAGGGCACCAGGCCCTCGCCAACAATGTACAAATAAGTGGTGCCGTAATAATTGGAGCGCCCGCGCGGCAAGGTGCCCGGATCTAAAAACTGACTGATTTCAAATTCCAGTTTGTCGCCAATCTGAATAGGTCTGTTCTCGCGGCAGTTCCAACTCTCCTCTTTCCAGTAGTGGGTAAAGTCGATCATATTCATCACCCCGTTGCCGCAGTATTCGGCCAGGGTGTTGTTGCCCATGTACCACCAGCGATTTTCCGCCTCGGTGTCATCCAATTTATTTTGGCTCACCACATTCATGCGAATACTGCTGCCGCCCTTGGCCACAGTGTCGACAATTTCAATGGCCGCCGTGCGATCTTCCCAGTAAAACGTCAGGTAGTGATCGTAAGCCTGAAAGTGATTTTCTTTGGCGTGTCGGTCGCGGGCGCGATCGGAAAAGCGCGTCACCAAGGCATCGCCGCGGTCGTAGGTAATAGGCGGTTCGAGTTCCGTGTGTTCGTTGTACAAGGGCACGATGTTGCCCAAGCTGGCGCCAAAGGGCACTGCCCACCAGACACCGCCCACACCGTCGCCATTAGTTTGTCCTGCAGCATTGTCGCCGGCATAGAAATACAGTGGCCGACCGTTGTAGGTGACCTGCTGGTTGCCGTCGCCGCGCGCGATGGACGCCAGGCCACCCACACCGGAAGGCGTGCCGTCGGTGACCAAGAGTGGCGGCCAGCTATCGGCGCAGCCGCCGGTGCAATTGCTGCCGCCGCTGCCCTGATCATTGTCGAACACATACAGGGTAAAGCCCGGCTGGCTCGAATCCACGCCGCCCACCAAGCGCGCCGAGGCCACGCCCACTTCGTTGTGGTTGGGCGTCACATCCACGGGACAACCGGCGCTGTCCACCACGCTACCCGCGGGTGTGCCGGGGCACAGATCCAGGTCATCGTTGACGCCGTCGCCGTCGCTGTCACCCACCGGCGGCGTACCACCCAAGGTATGAAATTGAATGGGGGTATCCACGGCGCCGCCCAGGCCCGCATCCCAATAGGTGAAAAAATATTTCACCACATCGCCGCCGGCCAAGCCGGTAAGCGGCAGGTTATTCGAGCCACCCGACTGGGTCATAGTGACGTTCTGGGTGTCATCGTTGTTGATGTTGTAGTGCACGATGGCCCAGTCGGCCGTGTTGACGAAAAAATTTACGCTGTTGCTGCCGGTTTCGGCAATGCCGTACAGCTCACTGCTCGCGGCGCAGCCACTGGCATCCACCGGCGTGCCGGCAGGGGTATTGGGGCAGGCATCGTCACTGTCGGCCACCCCGTCGCCATCGCTGTCAACGGGTTGCGCGTTTCCCACTGTCACTGTATCGGCGTCGGTTTGCACGGCGTAATTGTTGGCCGCGTCCCAATAGGTGAAGTCGTAGCTCACGGTATCGCCGGCGCTCAGGCCGGTGACCGTATAGCGGTTAACGCCGCCACCTTGCACCATGGCCACGTTGCTTTGGCCGCCGCCGTTCACGCGGTAGTGCAAATCGGCCCATTCGCTGGTGTTAACGAAAAAGCGCAGGCTGTTGCTGTCAATTTGCTCCACGCCGTAAACACCACTGCTCACCGGGCAGCCACTGGCATCCACTGAGGTTCCCGGCGCTGTGTCTGGACACAGATCAGCACTGTCGTTGACGCCATCGCCGTCGCTGTCTTGCACAGTCACTTCATTGAGCTGCAACCAGTTCAGATTAAAGCCGGGCGCATCCACTTGCAGGCGCAGTGTGTGTTGGCCGCTGGCCACCGTCACTTGACCGGCTGCCAGCGTCTGCCAGTTTTGCCAGCCCCCGGTTGCCGCCACATTGGTGCGCCCCAGCGAGCTGCCGGCAACCGATAGGGTGAAGGCGCCACCGCCGTTTTGGGACGCCACGCGCGCGCTGACGTCGTAGGTGCCGGCATTTAAAAACACCGTGTATTCCAGCCACTCGCCGGCCTCGGTCCAACCCAAGTTAAAGCCGCCGCCGGCGTCGGTGGTCGCTTCCAGATCCACATCGTCGGTGCGATAGGCGCCGCCGGTATTGCCGGGCGTGCTGTCGCTATAGGCCACGTAATCTTCCGCCTGCAGGGTGACCGATTGGGTGTTCACCCAGGTGCAACCCACGGCGTCCACCTGGGTGCCGGCCGGCGTATTCGGGCATTGATCCTGGTCATTGGGCACGCCGTCACCGTCGGTGTCGGTGTCCACCGCCAGCCACTTGATCCAGTTCAAATTGAAATCGCCCTGGCTCACATCCACACGCACTGTGTGGCTGCCACCACTGACGGTAACCTCGCCCAAATCGTGGGTTTCATACACTTGCCAGCCACCGGTGTTAGGCACATTGCCGCTGGCTACACTGCTGCCGTCCAGCGCAATGGTATAGGCACCACCGCCCACGTTCGACGCAATGCGGGTGGTCAGCCGGTAGGTGCCGGCGGCCATGTCGACGTTGTATTCGAGCCACTCGGTGGCGGCGATCCAACCGACGTTGTAACCGCCGTCACTACTCACTTCAATATCCACATCGTCGGTGCGGTAGGCGCCGCCGGTATTGCCGGGCGTGGTGTCGTAGAAGGCGGTGTAATCTTCCGCTTCAATTTGCAGGTCTTCACCCTGAACCGGTAGCGGGCAGCCAGCGGCATTGACCGGCGTGTTGGCGGGCGTATTCGGGCACTGATCCTGGGTGTCTGCTACGCCGTCGCCGTCGCTGTCTTGTGGCGCGGCACCGCCGCCCTCCCAGCGAATATCGTCAATCGCAAACTGAAAGGATTGCGTGGGAAATTGACCATCCACACTGGCGATGTAAAACATGCCCGCCAGCGACTGCAGCGCAATCAGCGATCCGCGCAGGTCTGCCACCGGCACGCTGGCCTCGGCCCATTCGCCGTTGCGCACCAGGCCGTAAGTGGTTTCATAGGCGGGAAATTCCAGCCAATTTTCATTGGTGTAGGTATCGGCAATACCAATTTTAAAACTTACATCGGCGGGGATTTTTATTTTGAACTTCATTACGCCATCGGCAAAATTACTGAGATCGCGCGCCTGCCGGCTTTGAATGCCGCCGCCGAACCACTGACCCGGAGTGGTGTATTGCCAGGCGATCACATTGTCGCCCTCGGCCGGGGTTTCGGTGCCGGCGCTGACAGAGGCTTGATTCCAAATGTAGATATCGGAACTCACCCCGGCTTCAAGTTTGTTGTGGGTGGGCGTGGTATCGGTGAAGACACCAAAGGTGCCCACCTCCGGCGGGTTGATATTGCCAGTAAACACCTGCCCCTGCCCGTTCAACTCGTACACGCGCACATAGTCCACGTACATTTTGCCCGGTAGCGGCGCCGTCACCTGACCGGCGCTGGCGGCATCGGTAAAATTGCCGCCCACGGCCAAATTCAACAGCAGGTAAAATGGCTGCTGTAATTCACTGGATTCCTCGGTGATGTCGATGGGCGCATCGTACATGTCGTACTCCACACCGTTGTCCACCACGGTGAAGCGCAATTGGCTGTCGGTCCAATAGGTGCGGTAGGTGACAAATCGATTCGACAAAGGCGTGGCAGCCACATAGGCGTTGTCGGTCTGCCAAGCGGTCATGGCCGCGCAGGTGGGGTTTTCCGGCACACAGGCCGCCTCGGCGTAAAAAATCGCGTTGCTGCCCACGTAGCTGTTGATGTCGGCACCGGCGTGGCCGGCATCGGCCCGGCCCTGTTCGCGGTGGCCCATTTCCATCATGTCGATCTCGCCTTTAGCCGGCCAGCTGGCAGTGCTGGTACCCAGCATCCAGGCCGCGGGCCACAGGCCTACGCCCACCTCGGGCACGCGCATGCGCACTTCGATCATGCCGTACTGCACGGCCAGGTTGTTGTGGCTGTCCACTTTGCCAGAGGTAAAGCTGCGCCCATTGGATGCCTCGGCGCGCGCCTCTAGCACCAGCGCCTTATTGCCCGGCTCGCCCGGTACTTCGGCAATGCTCAGATTGTTGGCGCTGTACCACTGCAATTCCTGGTTGCCCCAGCCGCACAGGCCGATGGCACAGCCATCGCCTTCGATGGCATTCCAGACGCTGGGATTAAGCGTGTCGAACTGCTCTTCAAATAACAGATTGCCAATGTCGGGATTGCTAACATCGGCCAGAGAAGCGGGCGCTAGGCCCAGGGCGACGCTCACCGACGCGCCCAACGACAGGGCCGCGCGCAAGCGCTTGATAGTTAATTTTTTCATTGCTCTTACCCATATTTTTTTATTCAATGGGGCAGCACTAACGCGGATACCTCGTTGCGCCAACGCGCCTTCGATCCGTGGGGAAACTTCTGTGACTTCGCAACCAAGGTCAGCGCGCACCTATAGCGACGCACGCAGCACACCTTTGCCAATTGCTACACACCCTTTTGCACGGTTGTTACCTGTCGTATGAACACTGACCAAACGCGCGACCTAACTGGCGCGACTTCACCAAGGTGGCACACGCCTGTGCGCTTTTCCGCATCGCTCACTGGCTGAGAATCCGACCGACCGCGGGCGCGCGACAACCTGCGCCGCAAAATAATGTAAGCGCTTTCATACAACCATGACAAATTAAGCCAAGCGCCTGGACCGGTCAAGCTGAAATCTAACTTTTGCGAGCGACACAACATTTTTCCAATCGCAGATTTGCCCAAATTATTCGGCAACATTGTGCGTTAACCTGTTGATTTGGCAGCCAAGTCGCGCTGGCTCACGCCCGAACTCGCCTCTGCAACTCAACTTGGGACGCCAGTCTTAGTGCCGACTGCTGGGGGCACCGGACGCATCGCTGTGCACAGCAACGGCCAATGCGGCGACCTGCGCGTATCGCGCCATAGGCTAAACTGGCGTTTACAACCCGAATGTAAGCGCTTACAATTCAAAAAGTACAGATCTAGACCCACGCTGATCCACCGCCTAAGGGACCCTGTGCAGATACACAAAACACCATATAGTCATTACGACTACTAATTATGGCCGCTTTGTTGTAGCCTGCGCCGGCACCAACGAAAAGCCAGTGCACCCGCCCCGGATGGCAGGGTGCTGAGCCAGCGCGGTTGATCGGTAACCCACAAATTCAGTTCGGACGATAAAAAGAGAATTGGCTATGAAAAAGACCCTGGCTGCCGTGGTGTGCGGCGTAGCGTTACTGGGCTGCGAGGCGGATAACCCGTCGCCAGAAAACAGCGAATCAGAGCACAAAGCGGCGGCAACCCAGGGGCTGGCTCTTTGGCAGGAGATTCCCCCGCCCGCGCCCGACGGCGCGCTGGAAGCCCGAATTGAGACTTTGCTGGCCGGCATGACCAGCGCCCAGAAAGTGGGCCAACTTATCCAGCCCGAAATTCGCCACGTAACGCCCGAGGCGGTGCGCAATTATTACCTGGGCTCTGTGCTCAACGGCGGTGGCTCTTTCCCAAAACAAAACAAATACGCCAGTCTTAGTGATTGGCTTAATTTGGCAGACGGCTTTTACCAGGGCTCCATGGACGTCGACGCCGCAGTTAAAATTCCGGCGCTCTGGGGAACGGATGCCGTGCACGGTCACAACAACGTCATCGGCGCCACCCTGTTTCCCCACAACATTGCGCTGGGTGCCACGCACAACCCCCAATTAATGCACGCCATTGGCAGCGTGACTGCGCGCGAAATGGCCGCCACCGGTATCAGCTGGAGCTTCGCCCCCACCCTCGCAGTCGCGCGCGACGACCGCTGGGGTAGAACCTACGAATCCTACAGTGAAACACCCGAGCTGGTGGCCCAGTACGCCACCGCCATGGTAGAGGGACTGCAAGGTAAACGCGGTACGCCGGAATTTTTGGGCACCGGCAAGGTGATCGCCACGGCCAAGCATTTTATCGCCGATGGCGGCACCCATCAGGGTGTCGATCGCGGCGATGCGAAGCTGACCGAGGCCGAACTGGAGGCCATTCACGCACCCGGCTACTACGCCGCCATAAAAGCTGGCGTTCAAGTGGTCATGGCGTCCTTCAGTAGTTGGAACGGCGACAAGCTGCACGGCCATCGCTACCTGCTATCCGACGTCCTAAAGGGCCGGTTGGGTTTTGACGGCTTTGTAGTGGGCGACTGGGCAGGCCACGCCTTTGTGCCCGGCTGTACCGACACCCACTGCCCTGCGGCAATCAATGCCGGCGTCGATATGTTTATGGCGCCCGATGGCAATTGGCGCGAACTGTTTGACAACACCTTGGCCGACGTCGAGCAGGGGCGGATTTCTCAGGCGCGTTTGGACGATGCCGTACGCCGTATTCTGCGCGTAAAACTGCGCGCCGGTCTGTTCGAAAAGGGCAAGCCCTCCAGCTACCCGCTGGCGGCCAAAACTGAATTGATCGGCGCCGACGACCACCGCGCGGTGGCGCGCCAAGCGGTGCGCGAATCAGTGGTCTTATTAAAAAATCATCAGCAACTGCTGCCCTTGGCAGCCAATAGCCGCGTGC